>CACZNP010000064.1 GCA_902782545.1 uncultured Bacteroidales bacterium | reverse complement strand
GCAAACTCACCGCGACCATCAGCAAGACCAACACCTGCTGCATCTTCATCAACCAGTTGCGCGAGAAACTGGGTGTGATGTTCGGCAACCCCGAGACGACCACCGGCGGTAACGCCTTGAAGTTCTACTCGAGTGTGCGCATCGACATCCGCCGCATCGGACAAATCAAGGATGGCGACCAGGTGCAAGGCAACCTCACCCGCGTGAAGGTGGTGAAGAACAAGGTGGCTCCCCCGTTCCGCAAGGCCGAGTTCGAGATTTTGTTTGGACAGGGCATCAGCAAGATAGGCGAGATTATCGACCTGGGCGTTCAGTACGGCATTGTCAAAAAGAGCGGTGCCTGGTTCTCCTATGAGGGTACCAAACTGGGCCAGGGCCGTGACGCTGCCAAGCAACTGGTGGCCGACAACCCGGAACTTGCCGAGGAATTGGAGTCGAAAATCATGGCTGCCATGCATGGTCAAGCCTGATGCTCAATCCCCATCAGGGGAAGTACCTGTTATCAACGTCGACCGTTTCGGGGCGCAAGCCCTGGGACGGTCGGTTGTTTTCATCCATGCTGTGCAATGACCGTTTCATTTTCCCCCCCCACTCCGTAGGCTCGTTGCATGGCCCTTTGAATTGTGAATGAAAATATATATCTTTGCTGCTGGAAAACCAAAAAACAAACTTGACTATGGGAACAAACAATCAACAGTCGGCGTGGAGCGGATCGCATGCCAAGAAAAACGGAAACGGCTGCCTCAAGGGGCTGATTGCGTTATTGATATTGGTGGTGCTGGGATGCACCATGGTGTTCACGTGCCCATCGCACGATGACCATGAGCAGGCCATCCTCAACTCGGCCAAGGGCTGGGTGAATATGAAGGTCGACCAACAGGCCAAGGGTAGCCTGCTGGGCGAGTTTATCAAGTGGCTGGGCGGTCAGGGCGCCGATCTGGCCATCAACCAGTATCTGGAGGTGGACAACTACTTTGTTTTGTCGGTGGGAAAACTCAATGTGGGAGAGAAACCCAAATACGTGTCGGTGGGGCTGTTCAACCATGTGTTCACCTTTGGCAAGGACGATGTGGAGCAAGTGCTCAACGAAGCGCACGAGGAGGAGATGGCCAAACTCCAAGCCAAGGGCAAGGCATTGTTGCCCGACTCGGTGGCCGGCATCAGCCTGGATCCCGCCAAGGAATTGCTCGACAGTTTGGCCACGGGAATCAAGCGCGAGGCTGTGAATACCGCCCGCGACTGGATGCACCGTCAACTCAACCGCCTGGGTAATGACAAGAAATAAGCGTTAAATCCTGTTGGCACCCTCGCGCAGCGCGCTCAATTTGTGTAAACACAATTATTTTTGTATCTTTGCCAATTAATTCGCCCTATTGCAATGAAAGTCAAGATACATCACGAAGGCCAAAACATTCTGTTTGTCCTGCTGCTCATTCTGGTGGCGGTGGATTTTTTGGCCTTTCGGTTTATGGAATATCGTCCGGTGGCGTACACCATCATCGGATTGAGTGTTGTGCTTTATGCGCTGGTGCTCAATTTCTTCAGGCTGCCGCGCCGATCGTTCAAAGGAGACAACAGCGACGGCACGGTGGTGACGTCGAGCGTGGACGGCACGGTGGTGGCTCTGGAAGAGGTGTACGAGGATGAGTATCTGCACCGCAACGCCATTCAACTGTCGGTGTTCATGACAGTGTTCAATGTTCATGCCAACTGGGTGCCTGTGGCCGGTGAGGTGAAATACGTCAAGCACCATTCAGGCCGATTCATGGCAGCCAACCTGCCCAAGTCGAGTACCGACAACGAGCGTTCCACCATCGTTATCCGCACACCCAAAGGCCAAGACATCCTTATCCGGCAGATAGCGGGTGCCATTGCCCGCCGCATAGTCACCTATGTGGAGGTGGGAGAGCAGGTGAAACTCGACGACTTCATCGGTTTCATCAAGTTTGGCTCGCGAGTGGACATTTTCTTGCCCCTCGATACCGAGATCCTCGTCAAACTGGGCGACAAAACCTGGGGCGGTGAGACTCAAGTGGCCCGTCTGAAAAAAGGATAGAGGCGACCATTAAGATTAAGAGTCTGATTACATAATAGTTATTAGTTTTACATTCCGATGACTCGACACATTCCCAATTTTATAACTTCACTCAATCTTTTGTGTGGCTGTGTGGCCATAGTTGCGGCATTTCGGTGTGACGAAGTGCTGTGTTGCGGCTTGCAAGGCCGTGAAGTGGCCTACGTTTTCATCGCTCTGGCCGCGGTGTTCGATTTCCTGGACGGTTTTGTGGCCCGGCTGATTCATGCCGTGTCGGGAATCGGCAAGGAACTCGACTCGCTGAGCGACTTGGTGAGTTTTGGTGTGGCTCCCGCCATGATTGTCTACAATGTGTTGCAACCTCAGTGGGTGTGCTGGCTGGCGTTGCTCATTGCCGTGCTGGGCGGCCTGCGGCTGGCCCGGTTCAATGTGGACACCAACCAGTCCACCACGTTCACCGGCTTGCCCATCCCCGCCAATGCCATCTTCTGGGTTGGCGCCTCGGCATGGATGGCGAGCCATCCCGGCTTGTCGCCGTGGCTCATAGCGGTAGTTATTGTGGTGGTGGCAGGACTCATGGTGTGTGGCCTGCGTATGTTCTCGCTCAAATTGCATTCTTTGAGCGCACGTGAGAACTGGGCCCAGTACACACTGCTTGTGGCAGCGGTCGTCCTGGTGGCTCTTTTCGGCTTGCCGGGCTTGGCCTGCACCATTATGCTTTATGTGGTTTTGTCCTTGATTAAAAACGAGAAATAGCATGAAATACTTCTTTGCTGTCTTGATTGCCGCCTTGGCACCAAGCGTATGCATCAGTTGTAACGGTGGCGCCTCGACCGCCGACACCCCCGCTGCCGACTCCACGCCGGCACCCATCGAAATCAGTGAGAGTGAAAGCAGTGAAAACGAACTGTCGGTGTTTCGTCATGTGAACCGCGTGGCCCGTTATGCAGCCAAAGCCACAATGGACGATGAGCCGATGGACTTTTATATAGAGAACTCGGTGCACCTGTTCTGGCCCCAGACCATCAAGGGCCGTAAGCCCGTCAAGTTGCAGCAGGCCTTGCTCGATGCCATGACCGCCACCGAGGGCGAATACACCGACCTTGACAAAGTTGTGGAATTCCTTCTTCAGGACAAGAGTTCATCGCCGGCTTCCGAAGAGGACCTCAGCACAGCCTATCATGAAGTGAAATCGATACCCAGCAATGCCTACATGAACAAAGGCACCACCGCGGTGGGCCTCTCGCTGTCGAGTGATCCCAACGACCGGATTCTTGTGGCACGAGTGAGCCACGAGTGGTATGGTGGCGGCGCGCACGGGATGAACGCTGACGATTATGTGAACTACGACATAATCGAGGACCGTGTGCTGCAACTCACCGACATGGTGACCGATACCGTGAAGTTGCGCCAGGTGATTACCCAGGCACTGCTTGAGCAAGTGGGCGCTGAAAACATGGGAGAACTCATGAACCAGGGGTACTTGATTGGTGATGGACAGGTGCCGTTGCCCAGTGCGTTTTATTGCAGGGATTTCAACCTGCACATGGTTTATCAACCTTACGAAATTGCATGCTATGCAGTGGGCTCGGTCGATGTGGAAGTGCAATACTACCGTCTTGACGATGCCGGCATCACCACAAAATATCTGCAGAATTTGGTGGATTATTACACCCGATAGAAAACTGCCGCCGCCATGTTCAAACTGCTGTTACTGATTTTGCTCTTTGTGATTCTCTATCCCATCATCAAGGGATGGATGGCAATCCGGCGCATGCACCGCAGCGTGCGTGATGCTTTTGACGCGGCGCGTCAGGTCGACGAGTCGGTGGAGGATGGTCAGCGCAAGGTTTTCAGCGAGGACGACGGGGTGTATGCCGACTATGAGGAGGTGCGTGTTCCTCGCACAGAAAGCCCAGAACAAGAAAAATCCTCACAGTCGGGCACCGAATCGCAAATCATCGATGCCGACTATGAGGAAATACCTTGAGAAGAGTTGAAGTCCTCTTCTTTCCCTGTTTGCAATCACTCTTTTTCGCCGTAGAGCAGGTCGCCTGCATCGCCCAAGCCGGGGACGATGTAACTGTGCTCGTTCAGTTCGTGGTCGATGTCGCACGTCCAAACCGTGGTCTTGTGCGACGGCAACCGCTTGCGCACCACTTCAATGGCTTGATCGGTGGCGATGACACTCGCCACATGGATGTGTGTAGGCTGTCCCTTGGTGACCAGCGCTTGGTAGGCCAGTTCCATCGATGAGCCGGTGGCGAGCATCGGGTCGACAATCACCAGAGTCTTTCCGTCGATACGCGGGCTGGCTATGTACTCGATGTGTACCACAAAGTCGTCGGTTTTGGGGAAATACTTGCGATAGGCACTCACAAAGGCATTGTCGGCACCGTCGAAGTAACTCAGGAAACCCTCGTGGAAAGGCAGCCCGGCCCTCAGAATGGTTGCGAGCACCACCTTGTCGTCGAGCACATGGGTTTGTTTTACACCCAGCGGAGTCTGGGTTTCCTCAACGCGGTATCGCAGCCGTTTGGAGATTTCATAGGCCATGATTTGTCCCAGTCGCTGAATGTTGGTGCGGAAACGCAGGCGCTCCTGCTGCATGTTGCAGTCGCGCAATTCGCTCATGAACTGTCCCACCAGGGAATTTTGGTCGCAAAGGTTGATAACTTCCATAGTTGTTTTTTATTGTTGAGAGGTTTTGGTTAAAATCTTGATGGCTTGGATGCGGTCGGCCTCCAATTGTTGTCGCAGTTGTTGCTCATTGTCGAACTTGGTCTCGTTGCGCATAAACTCGAAGAATTCCACGCGCAGCCGTTTCCCGTACAGGGTGTCGTGGCAATCAAACAGGTTGACCTCGACGGTGGTGAGATGACCTGGGCTGACGGTGGGGCGCCTGCCCACACCCGCCATGCCGGCATAAGTTGCGTTGTCGGTGGCAACGCGCACGGCATAGGCCCCTGCAGCAGGAAGCAATTGATGTGGGGCGAAACCACCCACATTGGCAGTGGGGAAACCCAGTGCCGAACCCAGATGCTCGCCATGCTCCACGATGCCCTCAAGGGCAAACGGATGCCCCATCAGGGCATTGGCTGCTGCCACATCGCCACTGGCAATGTCACGGCGAATGATGCTTGAACTCACGGTGGCATGCGGATACTCGGGAGCCTTTACCACATCGATGCCCACCGTGGCGCCACAGTGGCGGTAATCTTCAATGCGCGTCAAGCGGTCGCTTCCAAACCGGTGGTTGAATCCCATGACAATGCCGTCCACACCCCATCGGTCGCGCAGCATTGCCATGAATTGGGTGGCGGTGAGCCGTGCCAGAGTGGGGGTGAACGAGAGCAGCAGCACATAGTCCACACCTGCCTGGTCAAGCAGGTGCAACCGCTCGTCCACCGGCATGATGAGTGGCACTGGTGGGGCCGAGGGTTGCAACAAATGCTGAGGGTGATTAACGAAGGTGACCACCAGCGATTGTCGCTGGCTGCTGTCGGCTTTGTGGCGAAGGGTGTTCAGCGTGTGCAGGTGTCCCAAGTGCACTCCGTCGAACATCCCGATGGCTGCCACCGTGGAGTGTGCCGGCAGCGAGTCGGTATCGTGGATGAGGATCACTGATATTTTTTGATGATGCGCATCGTGTCGTTGCACAACTTGATGAACACATCACGGTTCTTGAGCATGGTTGAGGTTTTGATTTGTTTGTCGGTGCCCATGAAAATGAAGCCCGTGTCATTGCTCTCCAGTGCGCGTAATGTGGGCACCACGCCACTTTCGGGGTCGGGCAGCGGGTTGACAATGTAGTCGGCAGCCCGGTCCAGCCAGCGGTGCAATGCCATCACGCTGGTGTTGATGATGCCGGGATTGACACAGTTCACATGAATGCGCCGTGTCTTCATGGTGGTGCTCATGTAGATGGAGAACAAGGTGAGAGCCAACTTGCTCTGGGCATAAGCGCCAATTTGCGTGAAGTGCGAAACGGCCGGAAACTCGTAGGGCAGTGACACAAACCGCCGCGACACGCTCGTGGACAGGACAATGGTTCCTTCGTCCACCAGCAACGGATACACCAGCATCGACAGTAACGCCGTGCTCAGGAAATTCACCTGCACGGTGTGTTCGTAACCATTTGGCGACATCTTGCTGTGGCGTGGCAATGTTCCGGCGTTGTTCACCAGTGCGGCCACAGGCCGATTGAGTTGTTTGAGGCGCTCGACAAAGTCCTGCACCTGTTCAAACGAACTGAGATCCAATTGTAGCACCCCCACGTCCTGGTTGCGAGTTTCGTTGCGCAATTGTGCGGCATAGTTGATGGCTTTGGCCTCGTCGCGGCAAGCCAGCAGCACGGCTTTGCCTTGAAGCGCGAGTTTGCGGGCGATGGCACTGCCCATGTTGTCGGTGGCGCCTGTTACGATATACAATGGCTGGATTTTGGCTGCTGATTCCTCCATATTTGTTTCCATGTCGACATGTTTTTCGGTTGTTTTGGCAAAGATACAAATAAAAATGACAAAGGACAATGAAAATGATATATTTTGGAACAGAGGGTGTGAGAGAGCGCCAAATGCGAATAAAAAAACGTCACAATTCTTTTAAATATTCGGAAAAATTGTTATTTTTGCGTCCTATAATAACAAGAAGTATAAGAAAATTTTAAAAAACGCCCAATAATGAAACATTTTTACACATTGATTTCTTGCATGTTGTTGTTTGCTGCAACAGCAATGGCACAAAAAGCGCAAGCACCCCGACAGGCAGCAGCGAATTTACCTGCACCGGTGGTCAATCCCGCTACGAATATCACCAACAATGGTTTCACTGCCAACTGGCAACCTGTGGATGGCGCCGAAGCCTATTGTGTATACGTATACATTAAAGATGTGATGGAACAGGACGGTGAGTTCACGCTTGCCGACGAGGATTTCCTCGGCATTGACTTTGGGTCGCTCATCCAACCGGGTGGCGGCGATGAGTCCGGCGTCAATCTCTCGGCAATGGGCTATGCCTTGAGTTATGGCTGGGAGGCTTATCTGTACCCCACTTTTGCCCCCAGTTTGGTGGCCGGCATGCTCTATACTCCCTATCTGTATTTGGTGAACAACGATGGCAAGTACAAAGTTCAAATTACAACCCTTGCCAGCGACCATGACCAAATCCGCGTCATCAGCCATGGCGTGGGCGAAGCCGTGACCGCGAATTACAATGTTGACCTCAATGGCATGGGCACAGGGCTTCACACCCAGGAACTGGAGTTTGACAACGGCTCGCGCGACCTGTTCATGTCCATGATCAACAACACTGCACAAGTGGGCACGGCCGACTATTTTGACCGCGTGGTGGTGACCCAGGACTTGAAAGCGGGCGATGAAGTGTACACCAACATCGCTGGTGATGAAGCCGTGATGGCCGAGGATGATTGGGGCAATGCGGTGACCTCCAAGCGATTCACCCTCAACAATCGATATCTCGACGGCCACACCGAGGTTTACTACGATGTCTATGCCGCCTGTTACGAAGGTTCCACGCTCATCACCTCGCCCTACAGCAACCGCGTGCTGGTGGACTTGCGCGCCAAGACCAGCGAAGTGATTGAGAAGGTCACCGGTATTACCGACGTCAACACCGACCGCCCTGCTGTGGCCGATGACAATTGGTATGACCTCACTGGCCGCCGTGTGACGAATCCCACTCACGGCATCTACATCCACAACGGCCGCAAAGTGGTGCGTTGAGTGGTGATTGACTATGCCCGACTGGGACCAATGAGTGCAATAGTCTATTATTCATCTAAATCGACATAATATGAAAAAATTCTACCTGATTTTGGCCGCCTTGGCCACGATGACAGCCTTACAGGCACAGACACGAGAAAGCGGCACACTGGAGGTGGGCGACTATGAAGGCTCCACCACCGTGGTCGAAGGTTCTTATTGGGATTCGGCACCCACCACGTTCTACCTGGCGCACACGGGTTCCCAAATTATCTACACACCCGCCGATTTGGCCGACTTGGCTGAGTTGGAAGACGTGAAAATCAACAAAATCACCTACCGCTTCATGAATGTGGGTGGCTATGAGACCATGACACGCGATGTGAAACTCTATATCCAGTCGTCCACGGCCACCGCTTTTGAAGTGGTTGACAACTATCGCCAGTTCTTCGAAGTGGATGCTGCCTCGCCCATCCTTGATTACACCGCCAACTATGAGTTGGCCGACACCTATGGAGATGATGGCGAACTGGAGTTTGACCTGAGTGCCGCACCGTTTGCCATTGAGAAGGGCAAGGGCATCATTGTCACTGTGGTGATGGATGCTCAAGACGATGACAACTGTCTAAACAGCAGTTTTGAGTTGCAGTTCTACAATTCCGGTTTGCGTCATCGTGCCATGACATTCACCCACAACACAGTGAGTTTCCTTGACTACATGGAAACCGAGGACTTCCCCAAAGCATCTGCCATGCTGGGTTGCGGTACCGATGTCGACTTGCCGGTGACCAAATTTGATTACACCTACGAGGTGGTCAAAGAAACCGGCATTGACGATGTGCACAGCGCCCGCTCAACCGATGGTGCTTATTACAACCTCTTAGGCCAAAAGTTTAGCGCCGAAAACTTGCCCGCAGGCATCTATATCCACAACGGAAAGAAGTTTGTTAAATAATCGGTTTCAAAATAAGTTATTATCCTTTAAGTTTTTTCTCAAATAGATAATTGAATAACCAACCTTTTTTATTAATCCTTTAAATTTTTGCAGTTATGAAGAAATTCTATCTTTTGCTTATTGCTGTGGCCGCCATGACTATGACGGTTCAAGCACAAAAATCGGCTCAAATCGACTTGGGCGGTTTTGCTCAGATTGATGAGTACGGCGATGGTGGCAACCTTTACAATGGCGGTGCCCT
>CACZNP010000063.1 GCA_902782545.1 uncultured Bacteroidales bacterium | reverse complement strand
TTCAACTTGGTCTTCACCGGCATCTCGGCGAAGAGGACGGTTTCGGTGGAAGCATCGCTGACCACCTCCACGATGTCGCTCTCCTTCATGTAGGCCACGCCGGTGATGAGTTCCTTGCTGATGGGAATCTGCTCGTAGGTTTCCTGGTTCATGAAGATGGCATCGTCGCCGTCCATGTAGAGGTACTGGTAGTGGCGGCGCTCCACACGCACATCCTCGAGTTTCTCGCCGATGTTGAAGCGGCGCTCGAGCACGCGGCCGTCGACCACGTTTTTCAACTTGGTGCGCATGAAGGTGTTGCCCTTGCCGGGCTTCACGTGCAGGAATTCGATGCAGAAGTAGAGGTCTCCATCCATGCGGATGCAAGTTCCGTTCTTAATGTCTTGAGCGTTAATCATATTGCTTATTGTTTTGAGTGAATAATTTACGCAATTTATCAAATTGGGCACAAAGGTATGAAAATATTCCCTATTGAGCAACGAATGTCTGGTTTTTTTTGGTTTTTTCTTGTCGCAATGGTGTTTTGCGGAGCGCGTTGTCCTCACACCCCCCCCTCTTGCAAAGCGGGAGAGTTCAGTTCCCCCTCTGCCTGAGAGGGGGTGCCGCTTGCGGCGGGGGAGTGGGAGCCGTCTGTCTTGGTCATACTCCCTCGGCCTTCGGCCACTCCCTCTTAAAAAGCGGGGGAGTTCAGTTTCCCCTCTGCCCCGGGGCGGGTGGTGGTGATGGGCATTGCAAACGATTGCGCAGTTTTTTTGTTCCAGGAGAAGGTGTTTGTGGAAATCCAATCGGCTCAAAATGCGTATATTCGCAAGTTATTTCCCTGAAAACGAGGGTGAAATCAAATAAAAATAAGCAATAATTCATAACTATACCAAAAACCAAATTACGATGACATTTTTTTCCAAAAACACATGGATGCGCAGTGTGCTGCTGTGGTGTGTGCTCCTTTCGGGCACCTCAACCGTCAGTGCCGCCTGGTACATCTATGGCCAATCCCCATTCAGTTGGGACGTGAACAGTGGTACCCAGTTACAGCCCACTGGAATTGGCAACAAATTCCGCAAGGTAGTTCAACTTGACGTGAACGTGAACTACGGCTACACGGGTTTCGTCATTTCGAGCCAAACGGGCAGTTGGGACAACATCAACACCGACAAATGGGGCCAGAACAGCAGTGGCAATGCCCAAGTGGGAAGCAGTTATACGATGATGCAATCGGGAAATGATTGCTATCTCGATATCCACGAGCAGGGTAGCGGATACTATTTGTTCAGTTTTGATGGCAGTTCGCATGAGTTGTTCGTGAGGAAACATCCGGGCCATTGCTACCTGTTCGGAGCAATCGCATCGAAAAACATCGGCTGGGACGCCTCGCAGGGCTTTGAGATGACCAGCACCGACCATATCACCTACACCGCCACCGACGTGGTGCTTGCCGCCGGTGACAATTTCCGTTTCACGATGACCAAAGGCACGAATGCCGACGATTGGGCCACCGCCAACAGCATGACCTTTGGGCCGGGCACGGCCCAGGACCTCTCGTCGGGCACTGTGCAACTGTCGGAGTTCGGGGTGGAGAACAACTTCACGGTCACCGCCGCAAATGCCGGCACCTACAACATCAGTGTGAACATTGAGACCTGCAAGGTGACCCTGACCCGCAAAATCACCAATTTCTACCTGATGCAAGGTGTGACCGATTGGAACCTGAGCACCGGCACCGAGATGGCCATCAGCGGCACGACCGCCACGTTGTCGACCGAATTGGACTATGGCCAGTACTACTTCTTCTCGTCGGCCCGTGGCGCAAGCGACACCGACTGGGATGGCATAGCCCCCTACCGTCTGGGTCCTGCCACCGGCACCGTCACCCCCGAGTCGGGCACGGAGTACACTGCCTCGCTGGGCAACGGCAACAGTTACAAGGTGATGAAGGGCGGCTTGTGGTCGTTCAACTACAACCTCACCAGCAACAACTGGACCCCCACACTCACCGCGGCCACCGATGCCAGCGAGTTGTTTTTTGTGTATCGCACGGGAGCCGACGGAGACTTTGAATACGGTAACCCCATAGCGATGACTCGCAGCGGCAACACATTCAGTTGCAGCAAGTTGCTGCTCAGCGGCGACTATTTCGTCTTTGCCGTTGAGGTGGGTAACAGTTGGGACGACTGTGTGCGTTATTGCCCATCGGAGGGCGGAGATGTGACGGTGAACACCGGTGGCAGTTACACCGCGTCGCGCCATGGCCAGTATGCCTATCGGGTGGGAGCCACCGGCACGTGGACGTTCACCTACAATTATCTGACCGATGAGTGGTCGGCCACGTGCGATCCTGTGAATGTGGAGACCGGCGAGTTGTACATGTTGGGTGCCGTGAACGGCAATCCCTGGCAGTCGAATGCCGGCTTGCGCATGAACAAGAGCGAAAAGGACGGCAAGACCTACTTCACCCTTGAGAATGTGTCGATCATTGCCGGTGCAGAGTTTGCCTTTGCCTCGAAACTGGGCGTGGAGGACGGTGACTGGACCTCGCTCAACGCCTATCGGTTCGGTGCCAATGTGGAAGGCGACAACAAGTACAACGTGACGTCGGAAGCCACCGACCGCGACCACCCGAGGAACATCGGGCTGCGCCTGCGTGAGACCTACGACCGCAACTTTGTGATGATGGAAAAGGGCCTGTACACCGTGACGGTGAACTGGACCGACAAAACCTTCACCATCACCCGCGACTACGACCCCTTGTACATGTACTACGGCGATGCGACCAACGGCTACAGCCACTGGGCTGCCGACGGCGGTGTGCAGATGAACACCACCGACGGCGTGACCTATGCCCTGTCGGGCGTGGTGATGCAAGCCGGCTCCACCTTCCAGTTCACCAAGGAACTGGGCAGTGCTGCCAGTTCCTGGCCCGCGAACAACAAGCGCATCGGCGCCGACAACAACGGCGGGCCGTTGACGGTGAACAAAACCGACCTGGACAAGGTGTTGAACAGCGTCTTGAAACAGGACAGCAACGACGCGCCCCAGGATTTCGTGATGGGCGATGATGTGACCGCCGGCAAGTTCCGTGTGGTGGTGAATCTGGCCGACAACAGCGTGGCTGTGTACCGCATGGCCGAGGTCCTCAAGAGCAAGACCATTGTACACCTGGAGCAAAACAGCGCCGTGGAGAACCCCATCATCTGGGCCTACGACAAGGAACGCGACAAGTCAGACGAAAACTATGTGCATGTGGACCGCCCCAACCGCCCCGACTTCTTCTCGACCACCGGCGACACCTATGATGAAACCACCAATCCCAATCCGGCCCGCAAGGTGCTGCTCGATGGTGTGGAGCCCAATGGCGAGGAAATCACCACCGGCGACGGACGCAAATGGTGGACCTGGGTTCTGGAAGGCTCCATTGCCGACTTCTGGTTCACACGCAATGGTTACGACTATGCCAGCGAGAAGCACACGGCCTTCGAGCATGAGAACATGACCGACATCAACTGGCGCAAGGCAGGCGACATCTATCTCACTTGGCCCAATGGCAGCAATGCGCTGGAGGAATACACCCGCGACTACTACACGTCGGCCGCCCAAGAGATTGCCGACTGTGCGGTGATGATTGAGGGTCACCTCTATGCCTACTTCACCAACACCCCCGGTTGGGAGCATGTGTTCTGCCACTCCTGGTACACCGACAGTAAGGGCGTGAACCACGACTTGCTCAAGAACAAATATACCGAGGGCGTGAACTGGTATCCCGGCGCGCCATGCGAACTCGTGGGCTACGACAGCGACGGCTATGAGGTGTATCGCATCGACCTGACCGCTGCCGGTGTCACCGCCGACACCTATCCTGTGGGTATCATCTTCAACAATGGCATTGACGATGCCGGCAACATCATGAAGGATTATGTGACCGGAGCCACCGGCGACCAAGTGACCACTCCCAAAGAGCAAACGGGTGACTTCAAGTACAGCAACGGTGCCGCCTATGACTACTGCGGCATGATTTCGCTGGGCCGTTCGCTGGGCAACATCATCGCGCAAGGAGTGATCAACGGCCCCACCTATGTGGTGGAGGACGACCTGGTGGTGGTGTACATGGACACCGAAGCCGAGACCGATATCGAAGTGGACAACCAGGTGCACAGGATGTACGGCGCACTGTACTGCAAGGACCTGAACAAATTTGTGACCACAAAGTATGTGGAGAAATCGTTGCAAGAGACAGGACAAGTGGATTACATGCACACCTACTACAACGGCAGTTCCCTGCCGCTCGACCGCTATGACCAGAGCAACTGGGTGAAGTTGGTGTTCAGCACGCAATACAAGGACATCGCCACCATGGACAAGGACGCTCAGTTGGCATTCCTCCACAATTACGTGGGGCGCGTGTTGCCCGGTGGCACAGTGGAGGGACAATTGGTGAACAATGTGAATCCCGAGATGCGCCTGGCCAGCATCCAGTTGCCCGAGGGGTTGCCCGCCTACGATGGCTTGAATACAAACAATTATGGCTCAGAGAATAATGTGAACGTGTTCATCACCTGCAACCTTGTGGGCAACCAGAGCGGTACAAACATGGTGGAAGGTGCCCAACCGAAGAATTTCTTCTTTGTGACTCCCAAGCCCCATGAATACGCAACCATGACGTGGGCAGTGTGGGACGGCGCCAAGTTCATTGTTCCCAAACGCCAGTTGCGCGACACCGATGGCGACACATACCTCATCAACGGCTTCAATCTGAAGGGGTCGTTTGAGGTGGATTGGGATATGTGCACCAACGACGGTGCGCACATCGTCCAGACGGGTCAGGCCTATGAGTTCCCTGCCATCATCAAGTTGAAGGAGAACGGCGACAGCCCCGCAGCCAATGGCGCTCCCCGCAAAGCCCCGGTGAATTCCCTTGAAATTGATCCCAGCCTTGCGGTGGACACCGATTACATTGTCTGCCCGCTGTCGATCAATGGACAGACCGGCGTGGTGACCGAGGTGACCGAGGTGCGTGTCGAGCCCGAGGGCGATGGGTTGTACTACAACCTGCTGGGCCAGCCGGTGAACAACCCGGCGCCCGGCATCTACATCCACAATGGCCGCAAAGTGGTGGTGAGATAAAGGCGATGCCCCAACGACACAAAAAGCGACTTTCCCATGGCGGAAAGCCGCTTTTTGTTTGCAAGCAGGCCACAGTGTTTTTCCTGGTTTTGTCCTCGCCCTGCACGGTGCGAGTAAAACAGGCGGCGTCGCAGTGAATCGCAAATATATTTGCATTTGCGCTCGCTTTGCACTAATTTTACCTTGTTGCG
>CACZNP010000062.1 GCA_902782545.1 uncultured Bacteroidales bacterium | reverse complement strand
GGGGTGAGTTCCACGTCCTCGCCCTCGTCGGTTACGAAGTAGTAACCTTGTGTGCTATAAGTGTTTTGCACCTGTAGTTGCGGAATGTCGCTCGAACTGTATTTCCAGGTGATGGGCCCTTGCGCATAGAACAGGATGCGGTCATCCTTACGCACCACGGGCACCGGTGGCAGGTCATCGGGTTGGTCTTCGGTGAGCACTTCACTCAACGGGGCACCTCCATAGCCGTAAATGTGAACCCGGCTCAGGTCGCCGAAACCCCAATTGCGGGCATCGGCTGAGGTGATTTGATAGATGCCGCTGTGGTCCACCGCGATTTTCACCCATCTTCCGCTTGCCAGTCGTGAATGGCTGGCATAGATTGACGGGTCGAAGGCCCTGGCCGCCCCGTGGCAGCATAGCAACACCGCGACAGTGAATACCCACCGCGCGACAGGATTCTGACTGATTCTCATCATCATGATCTTGGTCATTATTTTCTAATAAAACGCAAAGCCCTCTGTTTTATTGTACAAGCAGGCGCGCATTTGCGTTGGCGCCTGTCAGTAGTTGCCCACGGCAATGTCATAGCCCAGCAACAGATAGGACACCCGGAAGGGGGTGGCTTGCTTTCGAGGCTTGGGGCCGGCATAGTAGTAATAGATGCGTTGTGTGTCGAATGACCGCACCGTCACCCACTGGGTGTCGCCGGGGCCCAAGTTCACGGGCACCGTGATTCGGCGCTCGTGCAGCATGGCACCGGCAACGGTGGTGTATCGCATGAGCAATCTCACACTGCTCATGCGGTGCTGTGTGTTGTTGGTCACCAGGAACGATTCCTTGGTGTCGCTGGCCCGCTTGGCAAAGCCGCGCAAACCAATGTCCGATGGGTTCACGGTTTGTGTGAGCAAGGTGCTGTCGACGGCTTCCACTGTCAGCGCTGGCACTGCCATGCTGGCACCCTTGATTTGTGTCTGCGTGGTGCGGGTCCGTGCTGTGACAGGCATTGACAGGACAACGCCGACCGCTGTTGCGATAATGATGTTAACAAGAATCTTCATCTTCATAGGTAGCGAATGGTGGTGAAGGGGTTTCCGTTACCTCCTTCGGGATACACTTTGTTGAAGCCGATGGGTACTTTTTCCTCTTCTTTCTCTGGAATGATCGACACGGACCGGAAAATGGTGGGCAGAAAACGTGCCAGATTCACCCTCACTTTGATTCGCCAATGGGGTGGGTCAAAGGTGAGGGACGAGGCATCGTTGTTGAGGGTTGCCACACACTCCATGGGTTTGAGCAGGGTCAAGTGGTCACGCTGGCTGTAAAGCCACAGTTGGAACTTGTTTTTCACAGCGGTGGGTGCGATATAGCCGATGACCGTACCTGGCAGCAACTCGGGGTCAATGCCGCCCAGAAAGATGATTCGGTAGGCCACGTTGTGCGCTCCTTGATAGCGTTCAATGCCCAGGGTCATTTCCTCGTTGGGGTAGTACCAAATGCCTTCCATGGGTTGCAAGTCACTCTCATCCAGCCGCACGCGCATGGAGTCCTCGTCCACGCCCGGCAGATAAATTGATTTTTCCGGTACCGAAGCCATGCACAGGGCAGTGACAGCAATCAGTGAGATGGTGGTGAAGAGTAGCCTCATGGTGTTGTCACAGAGTAGAGAAACGGTAGGTGAGTCCAAAACTCAGTATTTCCTTGAATTGCCAGTAGCGCCAGTCGGCGTCCCACGGGTGGGACTTGTCGTAGCGCAGATGGGTGTAGATTTGTGTGCTCAGGTACCGGGTGATGGAGAAATCAAAGGTGTTTTCCCAGTCGGATTGCACATAACGGTAGTCGGTGAAGGCATAGAGTCGCGAGGTCCAGGTGATGTTGGGGTGCAGTTTCCACGTGAGTTTGGCTTCGATGTTGCTACCGAAACCGTGCTTGGTGTGGTGGCCAGGGTCAATGCCAAAGTTCACGGGGTTCAGGTTGTCGATGTCGCGACAAATCTTCAGGTTGTAGGACAATGGGGCAATGGCCAGCGTGAATGATCGGTTGCCGTCCTTGTCCTTGATTTCGTAGGTCATACCAAGACCCAGAGTCAATTCGCCCGGCGAGAGGAACGCTGCGCTCATGACAGGCGAATTCCGCTTGTAGTTGTTCAGGAATTGTGTTTTGAACATGAGCATGGCACTGTAGTACCAATGTTTCCTTGCCTTGTAGCCCAGTTGGGAGGTGAACAGGAAGTTGTCCTCGTTGATGAGGTAACTGTGCAACGAGTCGCCCGAGGCGGTGGTGATGCCCAGTTTGTACTGCAAGGTGTTGTTGAACAGCCAATTGGGATGCACATTTTGGTTCAGGTTGCATTCCCATTTGAAATAGGCAAGGATATTCAGGTTGTTTTCGCCGCCTTGGTACCAGTTGTTGCTGATATAGGCTTGTGTGAAGTGCAGAGCGGCGTTGACGGTGTGCAGCCAATTGTGAATCTTGAGGGGCCCCTCGTCGAGGACGGTCTCGGCAGTCTGAGCCACATCGGGTGGGGTCACCACCAGCATGCCTTGTGACGGAGCCACAGTGATGAGGTATTGCTTGGGTGGCTCGGGTAGGCTGTTGGCATTGTATCGCACCAGTGCGGGGTTGGTCATCATCATGCGGTAACGCGTTTGCCCGACGTGTTGCTGTTCGTTGAGGGTGCTGTCAAGCCACTCGCTGTGGGTGGAGAGGGTGAGCGGCTCGCTGCCCGACAACTGGAGCGGTGGCGGCGCTATGGTGTCGGCACTGTTGGATTGTTGCGTCTCATAGATGAGAGGAACCAGCAGAAAGTCGGGTTTTACCTCCGGCTCTTGGGCGGCGACAGGTTGTATGGCCATAGCCACCATAGCGAGAAGAAGTGTTTTTTTCATGATTTCCGTTTGTTTGAGTTTTGACAAAGGTAGTAAAACCACCGGCAAAATCCAACAAAAACGGCAAAATTCCGCGCCAGGGGGGTGGGCCCTTGACGCGGAACAGCACTATAGACGAATGGTAAGTAAGGTATTATGTACTTTCTCAGAAGATGAACTGTCACGGGGTGGACCCACATGGAAGTTCTTGTTCTGAGGAAGGAACGAATTTTCGAATTTGTAAGTGTTGTATTGAATCACTTGCGCACACAGTGATGGCCTTGGCCGGTGTGACAGCACAAGACACAGGTGACGCAATTCAAGCCGTTGCAGTTGGCGCACCACAACACAAGACGGCCTACAACAAAATCATTATCAATCGTCAAAGGGTGACGATGATCCCTGTGAGCAAGTATGATGCTTGCTCCGACTTAAGTGTGCCGCCCAGTCGTAAATGCGGCGCCTGATCCCGATTATTGCTGCTCGGTGAGCAGATAATCGGAGTAAATGTTAAGAAACGTGGTGGGGTCACGCTCCACCATGTTGCTGTTGGCCTTCATTTTGAATTGGTCCTTCAAATAGCGCACCAAGCGGGCCGTCTTTCCACCCTTGAGGTGGTGATAGAGCGCCTCCATGTCCATATGGCCATCGGTGACAATGGGATAAACCACAGGATTTCCCTTGAACATGACACCATACTGCACAGCCTCATAGGTTTCGTTGTCGCCCACCGTTGCCTTGAGCACCACAGGGCACTTGAAGATAGTGGCTGTGGTGTCACCGGCCACCACACACATGAACTGGTAGGTGAACTTCTCGAGCAGTTGCATGAGTTTTTCATGCTCAAACTGCGCCACCTTGCATGCGCGCCAGTGTGCGTCGGTCACTGTGGGGCTGTCAAAGTCAATGGCCATGATGTCATTGAGCGTGTACTCGTCTTTTTCTTTCTTGTTGCTGTCGATTTTAGGCACTATCGACAGTTTGTAGTTTTGCCGTCCGCCGTAGTAAATGCCTCGGAACCAATGGTCGTAGAGGTAGCCACTCACTTTCGAACCGTCGTAAAATGTGAGCGTCACGTGGTCGGCTTCGGTGATGTGTTTCTTTTTGGCATGAAGTGCCACTGGCATCATCAGTGCCACACACATTGTCAGTGCAATCAAAATCTTGTTCATTGCATCCATATTAAAAAATCCCAGGGAGTACCTCAACCCATAAGAAATACCCCCTGGGAAGAAATCATGATGATAGATTATTTAACTTTCTCATAGATGTAAAGTTCGTGCACCTCGCCGGTGTAACCCTCCTCGGTGAACGGGCCTTGCGACATACCCAGGATGATTTGGGTACCACGGTTGTTGAGCACCACCAGGTCATCGTTGGTGGGGTCGATAGCCAGACCCTCGATTTCACCAGCGCGCTTGAAGTCGATCATCTCGCGGAAGAGTTCAACCTTGCCAGCCTTGGCGCCGCCAGCAATCTTGCCGGTGCGCTTCACGACCTTGCCGTTTTCGAGTTTCACGCTGAACGGGGTGTCCTTCACAACCTCAGTGCCATTGACCAGACCGGTGTAGGGCAGTTCGGTGATGTCGGCAACGTAGATGTTGTCGGCGATGTGGAAAGTCGACTCGCCGTCATCGGCGGTGAAGAGAATCTTGCCGTCGCAGATGAAGATACCTTGGCACCAGTAGGGAGTGGGGCGGCACTGCATCTTGGTGTAGTACTTGCCAGTCTCCAGGTCATAGCAGTAGACATAGCGGCTGTCCACCCAGTCACTGATCCAGACCATGTTGCGCTCGCGGTCTACAGCCAGACCCGAGCACTCCACCTGTCCGCTCTCAGGAGCCCAAGGCAGTGAGCGTTTGTACTTCAGTGTCTCAGCATCAAAGATGTCAATCATGATGTTGTAGCCACGGCCATACTCAAACTTCTCATTACCGGTGTAGATTTCACCTTTCCACACGTCGATGTCGCCAAAGTGGTTGGCGAGTTCGGGTTTTTGGAAGGGCTTGTCATTCTTCATCACCATCTGACCATCCTTGGTGTACTTGTAGAGTACACGTGTGTCGGACACATAGTAGTACTTGTCGTCAATGGCGACACCCTGGCGACCAGCAACGGGGATGATTTTCTTCAGACGATACTGAGTACCGAGGTGCTGTGCGCTCACGGTCATGCCGAGGCAGCAAACAGCCATAAGAACTAATAACTTTTTCATTTTGTTTTTTGTTTTAAAAGGTTGTTAAACAAAAGGTTTAATGATGTTAACCAATTTAGAATTTGAACAGACCCATGATTTGGATTTGGTCGTTGGTGCTGTAGCCCAGAGCGTCCTTAGCCTCGCTCTTGTACATGAAGTGACCCCAGTTGACTTGGAGTTTCACGTTCTTGAACAGTTGATAGGTGCAACCCAGCAGAATACGATCGTAGTTGTTGGCTGTGGTCTTGTTCAGGTCATCCTTGTACATGTCCCAGCGAACCATGGGCAGGAACTTGCCTGCATGGTAGCCAGCGAACACATAAGCACCCAGTTCATCGACGTACTTCACATCGTTCTTCTTCGACTTCATCAAGCCAATCTCACCACGCAGGTCCAGACCGTTGGGATCGTTGTACCATGCGCCGGCCACGAAACGGGTCATGGGCATGTACTTCGACACGGGGTTGCCGTCGACATCAAAGCCAACGCCACGTCCACCGTTCAGAGCGGTAGGATTGTACTCGCCCCAGTTGAAGGTAGCCTTCACATTGAAGTTCTTGAAGGGACGGATGGTTGCGCTCAGATAGAGGTCTTTGGTTTTGTTGCGGTCGTCCTTGCAGGGAAGCGAACCGTTGGTCAAAGCCACGTCATAGTGGAAGTAGCGGAAGCCCTTGCCACTGTCGCCGATGTCACCCATGAACATCAAGCCCAGGTCACGACCGTAGTCCACCAGGTTGTACTCATAGGGGTTGCGGCAAGCCATGCGGTAAACAATGTTCGAGAAGTCGACGGTCTCGAGGGTAGCCGGCGAGATGTC
>CACZNP010000061.1 GCA_902782545.1 uncultured Bacteroidales bacterium | reverse complement strand
GCAAAGTCAACAAACGATTCATCCACCACCAACCGGATATCCCGTCGCTCACACCACTCCACCAAGCGCAGCACATCGCACTTTGCGATGAAATTACCCGATGGGTTGTCGGGATTCACCAGAAGGAGGGTCGACAGCGCTTTGTCGGCATAGTGTGCCATCAAGTCGTCAGCAGTGTAACGGTAGTCGGCATTTTCAGGCACAAACGGCACAATGCGCTCTGGTGCCAATCGGTGAGGATACTCCTCAAATGTTGGGTACACCACCCCCACCCTGCCTGTTGTGTGCTCCATGAGGCTCTTGATGAGTTCGGCTGCACCATTGCCCACAGCAATCAAGTCACGGCTCACTCCAAAGTATTTGCCCGCAAGCAACGAATTCACCGACATGCCCGACGGATACTGGGTCAGAAGGACGTCAAAGTTGGCGCGCAACTCATCACGCAGGCGTTGAGGGGGAAAGTATGGATTGACAAGGTAGCAGAAATCAAGCATGTGCGGAAAACGCCAATAACCGCCATAGCGGACACCATACATCGACAGGCGTTGCTCGTCGGGAGCGAATATGGCACTGGCTATATCCAAATCCTGGGCATCGTCAATCTCGTACCAGCGCTCATCACCGATGTCAAGGGCTTTCATCTCCACACGGTCCAGCGAGGTCACAACACGCAACACTTGCTCATAGTAATCGTTGTTGCCCATCACCTTGCTGTAAGCGGTAAGGAACGGGACATACACTTGTCTGAGAAAATCTTTGCTGAACTTATAAATATTTACCGTTTTGTAGTAATGATCCACCTCGGCATAGTTGAAGGCTTTTCGGGGAACAAAACTCACAATGTTGTTGTCGCTGTCGATACGAACCATTGTGCCATCCATCCAGGGCTCATACTTGGCAACAAGGGCAACATTGGGGTTAGGATTGCTCACTATCATGGGGAACAACCTGTCGCTGAATATCAAATCACTCTCAATCAAGAGTGTGTCATCTTCTTGAAGTTGCTCCTTGACAATCGACAACGAGTAGATGTTATTGGTCTTGTCATAGATGGGATTCTCTGCATACTCGATGGCGAGGCGGTCGCGGTAGCGGTCTCCTATATAGTCGATCAGGTTGCGCCCTTGATAGCCCACCACAATGATCACACGACGCAATGGCAGCGATGACAACTGCGTGAGTACACGGTCTATCAACCGAACTCCGTTCACCGGAACCATGCACTTGGTGTTCTCTCGGGTATATTCTCCCAAACGCCGGCCCATGCCAGCAGCCAGAATAATTGCCTGCATAAGTCAATAATGTTTCAAACTCCAAAATTACAAATTTTCCACCTCTCTAACATCATTTCTAACCCATTTTTTTGTCCCATCGCACAAAATGCCGTATTTTTGCCAAAAATATACTTCAAATCATAGAACAACAACCAAATAGGGTCAAAAAATTTGTCAAAGACTTTGGCATCTATGGCATCGGAGTGATAGGAACGAGGCTCATCTCGTTCTTGTTGTTGCCTTTATACACTTACTATGTCAACAAGCCTGCAGAATACGGGTATTTCGATTTATGTTTGAGCCTGTGCATGATGCTGGTTCCCATAGTAACCCTGCAGATGCGCGAAGGGGCCTTCAGGTTTCTTCTCTCTCACCACGAAAAAGACGATGAGAAACAGCGAACGCAGGTCACCTCATTTGTTTTTCGGTCTCTGGCGTCCAGCATTCTTCTGACGGTCTTGGTCGCGGCTGTCATCGCATGGTTTTGGGATTTCAAATTCTGGTGGCTCTCCACGGCCATGCTCATCAGCATTTCGGTTCACGAAGTGATTGCCCAACTCTGCCGTGGATTGGGCCGAAACGATGTCTATGTGCAAGCCAGCATTGCCACTGCGCTCACCATAGCCATCGTCAGCGTGGTGATGCTTGTGGGATTTGAGGCGGGAGTGCAAAGTATTTTTATCGCAAACATCTTAGGACATGCGGCGGGGGTCATCTATTGTGAATGTCGAGTGCATGCCATAGCGAAGTATTTCTCCTTTACAACCGGCACTTCAGCCATCGGGAAGAAGATTCTTCGATACTGTTTGCCCATGATTCCTTTGACTCTGTGCTGGTGGGTTACCGTCAACAGTGACCGGTTGCTCATCAAGCATTTCCTGGGACTCGACAGCAATGGCATTTACGCCGTGGCAATTCGCTTCAGCGCCATCATTCACACCATCGCTCTCATTTTCTATCAGGCATGGCAAGAATCGGCCATTACACAATTCGACGCCAACGACCGGAGCCAGTACTATAGCCGTGTCTATAATACTTTCATTTTCATCTTGGGAACGGTTTTCATCTTGTACGTCTTTTTCCTGAAAGTCAACTTTGGATGGCTGGTGGCCGATGAGTACTCCTCATGTCTGCCCTACATCTATCCGCTGGGCGTGGCGGCTGTCCTGAGCGCGCTCTCGTCATCTTTCTTCGACCCCATCTATCAAAGTGCCAACGAAACGCACCGCGCCGTGCCGGCAGTCGTTCTCACAGCAATGATTTCAGTGGGGGCCAACTGCCTCTTGCTACCTTTGCTGGGATTGTACGGTGCCACTGTCGCGTCAATTGCGGCTTACAGTTTCCTTCTTGTTTACAGACTTATCGACACACGGCGATACATCAAACTTCAAATCGCTCCTGCCTCTCTGTTGCCGGTTGCTCTCATGGCAGCAAGTGCAATCCCCTTCTTCTTCAGCAACTCTGTTGTGGTGGACTGTTCTTTTGCAATATTGGCGGTGGCTGTTCTGATTTTCGTGTGTTGGCGTTTTTTATTGACCAATCATAAGGAAACTGCATGAGACTGTATTTCAACATTGCCAAGTATCTGTTCATCGTTCTACTGATGGGTGCTTTCCTGATGGGTGCTTGGGGAGGAAAACTCAACCCGTCGGTTTGGGGACCGTTGCCGGAATTGTTTGTCCTGGCTTTCCCCTTGACGCTGGCCATCTCTTTTTTGATCCTGGTGGTCGTGCTCATTCGCAAATCGTTTGTGGCCGCGCTGTTGTTGGGAGCATGTTTCGTTGCTTCCATACCCATGATTTCTACCACTTTCGCCAGACCGTCTTTGTTTCGGGGCAACCCCTCTATGATTGACCCTGTGCGCACCATCAAGGTGATGAGTTACAATGTGCACGGATTCAATGCCGAGGACCACCGCGTGAGAAATCGTAACAACATCACCATGGAGGCCATTATCAAGCAGGACGCCGATGTTGTCGCCCTGCAAGAGGCGGTGTACTATGGGTGGAACTATGCCGACGTGCCTTCCATCAAGCCCATGCTCGACACCTTGTGCAGCATGTACCCCTATCGCACCGACAGCCGGTCCAACAAGGTCACGCTGTTCTCCAAGTACCCTTTCACCACTACCGAACTTGTCCATAACCAAGTGAAAAACACTTATGGGAAACTGGTCAAGCGCACCGATGCTTGCGCTTATCACATCTCACTTCCCAACAACAAATCCATCACGCTGGTCAACGGCTACTTGTCTTCTTATTTACTCAACCACAACGAACGGTCACTGCTCACACTCACCAAGCAAAGCAAGGGTGACTCTCTGTCGCTGTTCAACAAGTTCGAGCAAGCGCTTTCTTTGAGGGTGCGCCAAACCGAGCAGATTGCGACTTTTATCAAAAACAATCCCGGCAACATCATCATGTGCTGCGACATGAACGATGTGCCGGGATCTTATTGTTACCGGTTGCTGATTGATGCCGGGCTAAACGATGCGTTCGCCGAGCAGGGAAATGGATATTTGCATACCTTTAATCACCAACATTATTTGTTTCATCTCGATCACATCCTGTATCGGGGCGACCTGAAACCAGTCCACTTTGAACGGCACAAAATCGGCATCAGCGACCACTACCCCATCACAGCAACCTTTGTGGTCGAGTGATCACATCATCTTATTTGATAATTTTGCTCGACACGATTTTGCCGTCCGAAGTGATCGATTGTTTAATCAATATTCCACGGTAATCGTCCACCGACTTGATCTCGCGTCCGGCAAGGTCAAAGTATCTCACGGCAATCACCGAACTCTCCACATCGGCGTTTATGTCCGATATGGCGGTAGGAATATCCTCTTTCCACTCTCTGGCAAGGAATGCCCATTTGCTGGCCAACATTTGCCAAACACGGACCTTACGGTAAGCAATGGATGAACTCTTCGCATTGTTCCATCTTTTATAATCCGATTTGATGGCAGGGGTGATATAATCCACATATTCCAAACAATGCTGATGCACCTCCTCCAATAGTGAGGGATAAATCTGACGCCAGATGGCCCGTGCCTTTTGCTGGAACCGTGGAAATTTGGCAATTTCCTCAATCCAGTGACTGGTGACATAGTCCTGTGTCTCTTGATAGATGAAATAGTTGAACGAATCAGCACGCCAATGCGATGCCACGGAACCAAAATCCCACACGGGACCCACCACAAGTTTTGTGTCGGAGCCAAGTTCTTTATGCCAGTAGCAACTGCCACTGAACGATTCGCAATTGTCAACGGCCTCCATCAACACATAAAACTTAGCCAATTCATCGATATCGATGTAGTCCTCCCAACGGGTGTCATTTTTATCTTCAACGTAGATCATCTCGTTGGTTGTGGTCAGATAGTTCGTGATATATTCACGCTGTTCGGGCGACAACACCTCGGGCGTGTGCATCGTGAATCGGATCCGGGTGCCGTTGCCATCAGGAATTATCACCTGGCCGTCTTCAGCATAATTGTCAATCTCAATGAGCCATCCGCCAGTGATTTTCTCTGGATCGGTCTCATTGTCTTTCTGCTCTACCACATTCACACGGTCCTTTTCGACACGGATTTTCTCGGCAACCCAGTAAATGCCCACATAGTCTCCGTTCACCACCAACTCAATGGGCCTCTGCTGCGGCGTCCACTCCAGTTCCATCAGGCTCGACAACGTGAAACCTATCTCATCGCGTTGATATGCGTTGGCATCCTCTGCATGGGCCATCAAACAGAAGTGCTTGTTCTTTTTCAGCCCCATCAACCCCTGTTTCTTATCAAGTTTGATTCGGTACGGCTTTTTGTCTTCAAACCGCCACGAGGCATTGCCACGGCCCTTGATTTGCAACGCCAGTTGATTATCTTCGCTTCCTATCGACTCCACATCTTCATGGCCCATGTTGTCAAAATAATAGGTGCCATCCAGATAATATTCTTTGGAAGTAATGGGAACGGAGTCCTCTGTGGTGATGTACATCACTGGCAGCGTACCCGACAGATAATCGGCCGGATCGTGAATCTCCATTCCGGGCTGAAGGATGTGCACAATTTTGTCATCGTGATACAATATCACAGTGGCGTCTTTCATGCGGGTCACTCCCAGCACAACCGCATTGGCAGGGGCCGTCAGTTCATGGGTTCCATCTGAATATTTGGTGGCCATAGGATTGGTTCCGCCATTATACACTGCCGGTGAGAGATATGTTTCCTTGCTTAAATCTTCCGATGTATACCACGCTGCCAACATCGACACACTCGATGCCGAACTGTTTCCTTTCACCGACAAGGTATACTGCTCGCCCGGCTCAATGTAATAATGAACCAATACATAGGCGGCTCCGTCGGCTATGGCGCCACGGTCGGGATTATTTCTGACAATATATTTGCCTGCTTCGTCTACACCGTAAGCCTTGAATGAGGGCTCTTCTTGGGTTTCTTGTGAGTGCGCGGCAAACACAATCATCGACAGGCATAGTACGCTTAACAATTGTCTAAAAATCAATCTTTTTTCTCTTTTCATTCTTTTGAATTTTATTCTATAGTACTTATTAGAAATGGATTTCTCAAAGCGGCAACCACACACTGTTTGGCGATGGCACGGTTTTCTTCGGTAATTCCCACAGGCGATCCATTTTGTTGCTGCACCCATCGGGCACCAAGCCAATCCTGGGTGATTATGCTGAAGTCATTGTTGATGTTGGCGGCAATCACCCCATTATTGAACAATGCCTGAGCCACGGTGTAAGACTCTATCAAACACCCGATGCCATCGTTCATGTGCATGCCGTCATAGGTAAGACCGCCGAACACGCCATACTGTGCCAACGACGTGTGCCGGGCATTCTGTATCGCTGTCCCCACTGGTAGCAACAACTGAACTTTGCCCGAAGCCATCACTTTCTGTGAACACAACGCAATATCGGCAAACATCTCGTCGCTCGTGGAACCGTTCAGGCGGGAGAACCCTTCGGCAAACGCAGGTATCAGCATCCATGCGATGGTCGCATCATGATCCAGTCGCTCACCTATCCACGTTGTCAAATTGTCCAACGCTGGCTGGTAGTGGGCCCAATCACGACACTCTGCGCTTCCCTGTTGCAAGATGATGACATCCCATGGTTCTTCGCCCAAGACATCGCTCAGCGTCGCATTGTACGAATCGCCGCGGGGGTGGCGCCAGTGACCATCGTCAACGGCTTTGTAATAGTACTGGTACTTGCTGCCGTCTTGTATCATTTGCCAATGTCGCTCGAGCGTGCAACCACCTTGATTCAGCAAACCCACTGTGATGTGGACATGAGGGGCTACACTGCGAACAACATAAGGCAAGTAGGACAAGGCATCCACCGAGAAACTGTTGCCCACCGACAGCACGCGCAAGGTCACAGCCCTTCCAGCGCCATCGGGCTCATTTGGCGCTTCATTGCCCGATCCACCGCAAGCCGAGGATAACAAAAAAAACAATAGGAACAAACTGTGTACAAAAAGCCTCATCACAGATTCAACGACTTGCAAATGTCCTGACAGATGTATTGCGCCACTCCCATATCATGGCATTGAACGACTTGTCTTGCCTTTATCACATCACTTCATGCAAAATGGCGCCATGGCACAGAATGTTGAAGTGGTTGAGCAATGAGCACTTTTAACTGCGAACAAGCCCCATTACTGTTTCCTTATCGCATCCAAAAACACAGGTATCGTTTCCTCCGGCGATTTCCCTTTTTTGAAAATACTCGCTGTGCCCCCCACAAAGATGGAAGCACCTTTTTGGGCCATCTCCTGGGCCTTTTCCAAACTCACGCTGCCATCCACTTCAATGAGGATGTCATTATATCGGTTCTTGACCAGATAGGACTTCACATCCTCCACTTTGTTCATGATACCATTTATCATTGTCGATCCGGGAAATCCCGGAACAATGAGCATGAGTAGCAACACGTCCACATACCGCAAATGCTTGCCCACTTCTTTGATTGTCGTGTCGGGATTAAGCGCCAAACCAAACTGTGCACCGGCCTGCTTTACATAGGCAATGTCTTCCAGTATGTTGTCTTTGCACTCGGCATACACTGTGACTATGTCGCCTGGGCGCAAATCCAGCGAG
>CACZNP010000060.1 GCA_902782545.1 uncultured Bacteroidales bacterium | reverse complement strand
TCGGGATCGTGCTCAAGCCACTTGGTGTAGTACTGCTTGGCCTCCTCCTTGTCGCCCTTGGTGAAATAATAGGTGGCAAGGTAGTTGTAGGCGTACTTGTAGTAGCGGTCATAGCCCGAACGGTCCTCCTTGGCATCGAGAATGCTCAGCAGTTGTTTGTACGGAGCCAGAGCGGCGCCCTTGTTGGTGTCGCCTTCTTCAAACTTGGCGAGTTTAGCCAGTTGGTTCACAATCTGCACATTGTTGGGGACCAACTCGTTCACCTCGTTGGCATACTTCTTTGCCAAGCCCAGATACTTTGCCACAGTGGCGGCATCGGCATTCTCAGCGGCTGCTATACCATAGTAGTAGTTCGACAGGGTGAACAGGTCATTCGATGAGTTGTTCTTGTTGTCGACCAACTTCTGGTAGTAAGCGGCAGCCTTGAGGAAGTCGCCTGCATCGGCATACGAGTCTCCCAAGTTACGAATCAAATCGGTGTTATTGGGATTGAGTTCAATGGCTTTGTCGTACTGAACAATGGCCTCCTCGGGCATACCTGCTGCCTGCAGGGCCTTGGCATAGTCGGTGTAGTCACGAACCTCGTACACGGCATCGGCGGGCTTAGCCATGCTGAAGAACGCCTCTCCGGCTTGAACAGCCTCGTCCCACTTATTCAGTTGGTCCAGGTTGTAGAGTTGCATGCGACGCATGTAGAACACCTTCGAGTCGTTGGCTGCGAGTTTGTTGATCAAACTCGTGGCCAGGTCATACGATTCCTGATACTTCTCGCCGAAGAACAACAACTGCACATAGCGCACCTCGTCCTGGGCAAAGTGGTTGGGATTGTTGATATACTCACCATACTTCTCGGCAGCCTTGGCACCCTGGTTGTCGCTGTAGTATTTCTCGGCCAGTTGACGTTGAACAAGGGCGATGTTGGGCTTCTTGGCGTTGAGTTCCTCAAGGCGGCCAATGGCCATCTCGGGATTCACGTTGAAGTAGGTGTTGGCATATTTCACATAGGCCTCGACATTGTTCGGGTCATTGGTGAAAGCCAACTCATAGTTGCCTGCGGCTGCACCCCAGTCCTTCTTGTCGGCATAGGTGTCGGCCTCAAAGATATAACTGTCGGGGTCGGTTGAGTTCCACTTGCGAGCATTCTTGATGCACTTCTCAATGTCTTTGGCGTAGGTGGTGGGATTAGCATCGTAGAAGGCACGGGCAATCTCCATCTCCAGTTTGCAGTCCTTCTTGCTGAGTTTGCGCGCGGTCTCCAACTGAGCCTTGGCATTCATGCCTTTCTTCAAGGCAATGGCAGCCTGACCTACATAGTTGTAAGGATTATTGGCATTGGCGGCAACACCTTTGTCAAAATATGACTGCGCGGTTGCGACATCACCCTGATGAAGGGCAATCTGGCCGAGGTAATAGAAGGCTTCGGCCTTGTCGGTACTCGGCGAGTTGAGGTTACGCTCGAGCAACTCCTTGGCGTTGTCGAGTTGGTCAACTTTGTAGTACTCAATTCCATCCTTGTAGCCTTGACCTTGAGCCAGGCTGGCGATGGCGGTTCCTGCGATGAGCAAGGAAGCGAATAAGAACTTTGTCTTCATTGTAGTAACAATTAAAATATTAATTTTTTAGTTTTTTACTCTCGGTTGAAAGCGGAAATGCAATTTTTGTGCCAAATTGACATTTTTGCCATCCATCGGATTACGATTTGACACTATTTCACGGTTTCCACAAAACGAACTGGCTCTGCAGCGGGCAGGATTCCGGTCTGCAAAATGATTTTTTGACCTATCACTCCTGTCAAGAACGAATAGAACCCGTGATCCAGTGTGCCACCGGCCGATGCGTCGATCGCCCAGATGGTACGGAACAGCGGATAGGACCCATCGTTGATATAGGCCTGATAGGGTTTGCAAGCCTGAATCTGGTCTTCACCACGGATTGCCAAAACCTTGATGCGGTCAGTAAAATCTATCACCGACACATCGTTGCGCTCTTTCAAATCAAGCACTTTCTCCTCGATGGTGCGCTCGGCGCTCTTCAAGTCGGCAGTGATCCAACTCACGCCCACAAATCCGATGGCATTCTTGCGCGACTGAACCACTCGGAACACGTCATCGGTCGACTTTTGGGCATACACATTGGAGCCAAAGTTGCCGCCGTTCAGGAAACGCTCCTTCATGTAGTGCATCACTCCCGAGCCGGATCCGTCAAACACGACAATCACCGAGTCGTTTTTCAGACGAGTGGGAAACACTTGCCCCCAACGCACAGACTTGCCCTCGAAGATGTCGCGAAGGTCGCTCACCGACAATTCATCGATGTCGTTGCCTTTGTTCACAATGATTGCCACTGCGTCAACCGCAATCTTGCGGGAACGGAACGCACGGCCCTGTTTCTTGAGAATGTCGCGCTGGGCATCGGTCAAGTCGCGGCTCGTGATAATCAAGTCGCAACGACGGTGAAGAAGGGAATCGAGCGCCGAAGCCTCGTCCATGTAGCGTGGCATGATCGATGCATCGGGGTAACTGTACTCAAACACTTCGATTTCCTGGTCCAGTATATTGCGGAACGACTCATCGCAGTTGATTTTGGCGATTCCGCTCGTGCTGCTGTTGGTGCGCTGTTGTTGGTTGCAGCCAAAAAGCAATGCCACCACACAGAGCATCAACATAATATGTGACAATCTTTTCATGGTCTGTTGTCGTTCAATGTTTAAAAACACTATCGATTATAATAGTCTATTCCTCGCACTTGGCGATAGCATCGGTAGACACCGTACAGGGCGAATATCACCGCCATTCCCCAGCGAACTGCCACCCACAAAGGTGCATTACTCCAGTCAAAGAAGTTCACGGCCAGCAGATACGCCATGCCCAAATAAACAAGCACCATGAAAATGCCGAAAAACATCCTCAATCCGCGCGTGATACCATTTCCTGTACTCATGTCCGACGTTTTTTTACAATCTTAACCACAAAGGTAGCGTTTTTCGTACAAATACACTTGTTAATTTTGTTAAAATCATTGATTGGACTGAAACTGCGCCATAAAAACCCTGATGAACGGAATTTCAAGCATTGCATCGGCCAAGCGCAATACCGACGTAGGGGGCTTGCCAAAATGAAGTGCCCCCAAAAAGTTTTGTCCAACTTTTTGGGGGCACTGAATATTTGTGTCAGCGTTTATTTCAAGTAGGTGTAGCGATAGTCGGTGGGCGACACCAACGTCTCCTTGATCACGCGCGGAATAATCCAGCGGATGAGGTTGAACTCGCCTCCGGCCTTGTCGTTGGTGCCACTGGCGCGGGCACCGCCAAAGGGTTGCATTCCCACTACGGCTCCCGTTGGCTTGTCGTTGATGTAGAAGTTACCAGCGGTATAGCACAAACCTTCGGTAATCTTTTCAACCGCCATCCGGTCACGGCCAAACACGGCACCGGTCAAGCCATAGGGCGAAGTCTCGTCGCACAGTTTCACGGCTTCTTCCCATTTCTCATCATCGTAGGGGTATACGGTGAGAATGGGGCCAAAGATTTCTTCCTCCATCGATTTGAAATGAGGATTGCTGGTCTCAATCACTGTGGGTTCAACAAACCATCCTTTGCTGTTGTCGCACTTGCCGCCCATCACAATCTTGGCGTCAGCGGCATCACGGGCATAGTCAATGTAACTCTTGCACTTGTTGAACGATGCCTCGTCGATAACGGCGTTGATGTAGTTGCTGGGATCCATCACGTCACCCATCTTCACACTTGCGGCCATGGCTTTCATATCTTCGAGAACGCCTGCCCACATGCTCTTGGGAATATACATGCGCGAGGCGGCCGAGCATTTCTGGCCTTGGAATTCGTAGGCTCCGCAGAAGGCGGCTGTGGCCACCGCTTTGGGGTCACCGCTGGGATGCACAAAGATAAAGTCTTTGCCGCCGGTCTCACCCACGATGCGAGGATACGACACATATTTGCCCAAACCCTGGGCTGCCTGGCTCCACAGCGAGTTGAAGGTGGCGGTGCTGCCGGTGAAGTGGATTCCCGAGAAGTGGCGAGAAGCGGTAGCCACCTCGCCAATCAATGCTCCGCTGCCGGGCAAGAAGTTCACCACGCCGTCGGGCAAGCCGGCCTCCTTGTACAGTTGCATCAGGTAGTAGTTGCTTAGCAAGGCCGTAGTTGAAGGCTTCCACAATGCCACATTACCCATCAGCACGGGAGTCATGCACAAATTGGATGCAATCGAGGTGAAGTTGAACGGTGTCACTGCAAGGATGAATCCCTCAAGAGGACGATACTCGGTGTGGTTCAACTGGCCAACACCGTCCTTGGGCTGCATGGCATATATCTTGGAGGCATAGTGCACATTGTAGCGGAAGAAGTCTATCGTTTCACAGGCCGAATCAATCTCTGCCTGATAAATATTCTTGCTCTGGCCAAGCATCGTGGCGGCATTCATGATGGGACGGTACTTGGTGGCAAGCAACTCTGCCATCTTCATCACAATGGCGGCGCGGGTGGTCCAGGGTGTACGGCTCCATTGCCGCCAGGCCTTCATGGCTGCATCTATGGCCATTTCCACTTCTTTCTTGCCGACCTTGTGATAGCGGGCAATCACATGTTTGTGGTCATGGGGGCAAGTCACCTCACCCACATCTCCGGTGCGAATTTCTTTGCCGCCAATGATAATGGGGATATCCACCACCATTTTGCTTTGACGCTCAAGTTCTTTTTCAAGTGCAACACGCTCGGGCGAACCAGGCATATAAGCCTTCACGGGCTCGTTGCCGGGAAGGGGAAATTGTATGATTGAATTGTTCATGATAGGTTTTTATATATAGATTAATGTTATTACTCCGACATTTCTTCGAAGGTCTTCTTGATGATTGCCACAGCCTTGAGGATTTCCTCCTTATTGATGCACAAGGGGGGTGCAAAACGGATGATGTGGTCATGGGTGGGCTTGGCCAACAGACCGTTGTCGCGCAGTTTCAGGCAGATATCCCACGCGGTCTTGCCCTTGATGGGAGTTGTCACAATGGCATTGAGCAAGCCGCGGCCACGGACCTGAACGATGAACGGCGAGTGGATTTTATTGATTTCTTCGCGGAAGATTTTACCCATCTTCTCAGCGTTCTGGGTGAGTTTTTCTTCTTTGACCACCTTCAATGCCTCGATGGCAACTCGCGCAGCCAGCGGGAAACCGCCAAAGGTGGAACCATGCTCACCGGGTTTCACGTTTAGCATGATGTCATCATCGGCCAGGCATGCCGAAACGGGAAGTACGCCACCACCCAGTGCCTTGCCCAAGATCACGATGTCGGGGCGGATGCCGTCGTGCATACTGCACAGCATCTTGCCTGTGCGGGCAATTCCAGTTTGCACCTCATCGGCGATGAACAACACGTTGTGTGCATGACACAGGTCATAGCACTTCTTCAGGTAACCATCGTCGGGCACAAACACTCCGGCTTCGCCCTGGATGGGCTCTGCGATGAAGGCGCACACCTCGTCGCCATACTTCTTCAGGGCTTTCTCAAGCGCCTGGGGGTCGTTATAGGGGATGCGGATGAAACCTGGGGTCAGGGGGCCGTACTGGGCATACGAACTCGGATCGTCACTCATCGTGATGATGGTCACGGTGCGGCCGTGGAAGTTGCCCTCGCAGCAGATGATTTTTATCTTGTCGTTGGGGATGCCTTTTTTCACCGCACCCCAGCGGCGTGCGAGTTTCAAAGCGGTCTCCACGCCCTCGGCTCCAGTGTTCATCGGCAACACTTTGTCATACCCGAAGAACTGGTGCATGAATTTCTCATACTCGCACAACACGTCGTTGTAGAAGGCTCGGGATGTGAGGCACAGGGTGTCGGCCTGGTCTTTGAGCGCTTTCACGATGCGCGGATGGCAATGGCCTTGGTTCACGGCCGAATAGGACGACAGGAAGTCGAAATACTTCTTTCCCTCAACGTCCCACACATAGATGCCTTTGCCCTTGTGGAGAACAACAGGCAGTGGATGATAGTTGTGGGCGCCGTAGCGGTCCTCCATATCCATGCAGCGTTTGCTGGCTGCATGCGATTGTTTGGTGGTGGTTTTCTTGCAAGCGGTTTTCTTGCAGGGGGTCGGTTCAGTTTTCTTGGTTGTTGCCATGTTAATTGTTTTAATGGTTATATTTAAGGTATGGTTTTCAGTTGCCTTTCGGAGATGTGCAAATTTAATTCATTTTTTTGGGAAAAACGCCAAAAACCATAAGAGAATTTGCACCATTGTCCATCCTTTATTTATTTATCATGGATTGGTCGAAAAACGCTTCATCTTTCACCCCACAAAAAAAGTAGGTCGGGCCCGTTGGGGTCCGACCCACTTGATTGTGTTGCGGCGTCGGGGGAATGGAACCTCCGACTAAGACTCTGATCAGTTAGCGCCTTGCAGTTTGAAGGTCACAGGCAGTGTGTACCACACCGACACGGGCTGGCCATTCTGACGGCCAGGCACGAAGTTGGGCAGTGATTTGCACACGCGCACAGCCTCACGGTCAAGGTCTTTGTCGACCGAGCGGACGACTTTCACCTCGCCCACCTTACCGGTCTTGGTGACCACGAATTGGACCACCACCTTACCTTGAACGTTGTTCTCGGCGGCCATCGTGGGATACTGGATGTGAGAACTCAGATACTTCATCAGCGCTGCATCACCTCCAGGGAAGGTTGGCATCTGCTCCACAGAGCGGAACACCTCTTCCTTCACTTCCTTCACGGGCTCTTTCTTCTCAACAACGACCTCTTCCTTCAGCGTACGGGTCACATTACGGTCCTCAGTACCCTTGTCATTATCCTTCTGACCGAAAGCGGTCTCAGTCTCCTTGAGTTCTTCTTGAGTCTTGATCTCGTCCTCTTTTTTCACCTTTTCATCCTCAACGATGCGAAGTTCGGTCACCTTCACGGTGTTCAGCACCTCTTCGGGAAGAACCTCAGGCTTGGGTTGCTCCAAGCGCTCTTGCTGCTCCTCTTCGGGCTCCTCGGCTTCGGTCATGTCGATCAGCACCTCTTCCTGCTCGGCTTGTTCGGCCAAGCGGCGCTCGGCCAAATACTCATTCACCTTGGCAATGGAGATGGCGGCGGCGACAGCGATGATGGCACCGATGATGGTATAAAATACGGCTTTGTTGTGACGTTGTGTCGATGTTGTTCGCAATTCATAAGCACCGAAGTCCTTATTCTTGCCCTCAAACACAAGGTCGCACCATTCTCTTGATGAAAGATCTACATCTTTTGGC
>CACZNP010000059.1 GCA_902782545.1 uncultured Bacteroidales bacterium | reverse complement strand
TGTTGCCCACCATTCTGTCAACCTTGAACTGGGTGCCTGCGGCAGCACCGAGTGCCAGTGCAGTAGCCGCAAAAATCAGTAAAAACTTTTTCATGACAAAAAATGTTTTAGTTAATAATTAAGGATAATTACAATAACGGTTGCAAATATAGCAAAAAAAAACAATTTCCGTTTTTCTTCATGGAAAAACTTCGTTTTCGGTAGTAAAAAGATTGATTTTGCACCGACGAGCCTCCCTTGCCATGACAGGGGTCACTTGAGTTGTTGCACAGGGAAGGTGAAATAGGTGCTTGGGAACGGCTCGTTGCGCAGGGTGAAGTGCCACCATTCCTCGGGAATGGGCTTGAACCCGTGTCGGAGCATGGCTGCCCGCAGTATCATGCGGTTGTAGAACTGCTGGATGGTGATGTCGCCACTGGCCCGATACACCAGCCCGTTGGGGTCACCGCCATAGTCGGGATGACTTTCCGGCCCAAACCAGTCGAAAGTCCCTCCCATGTCCACTTCTTTCTCTGTGGCCATGTCGAAGAGCGTGAGGTCGACTGTAGACCCGCGTGAGTGTCCGCTGTGCGCGGCGATATATCCCCTGGGGAAGAGTTCGCTCTTGTCGAGGTGCGGATAGAAATAGGGTTTCATCAGCGTGTCGGCATTTGCCGCTGCCCATCGCACGAAGTGGTCGACGGCTCGCTGCGGCCTGTAGGCATCGTAAATCTTGAGTCGGTATCCCAATCGCTTCACATCGTCGCTGACAGCCTTCAGGCTGTCGGCAGCCTGTCGCGTGAGCAGTGCGGTAGGCTGTAGATATCCGTCAATACGTGTTCCCACAAAATTGTAGGTGCTGAAGTATCGAATCTCGAGGATGGCATCGGGGACGACATCGGTGAGGTTGACAAATGGGCTGCTGTCGGCAGGATTGACCGCCGGTTGCTTGGCCTGTGCCGTGATAGCGACCAAGCACATCAAGAGAAGGGTTTTGAAAGTTTTCATGAGATGAAATCAGTTTAGTGTACGGGCAAAGTTAACAAGTTTTTTTTACTTGGGCAAATGCCGGAAGAGGCGTGGGCATGGGCATGCGCGCTGCCTGCTGCGCTTGGCGTGCCGGGAGGGTGTGATTTGGTTGTTTGGTCGGAATTTATTAACTTTGCCGTCCTTACCTACCAAAAACTAATGACAATGAGACCATTCCTGTTTGCCATTGTGGCCATTGTGGCCATCACTGCCATGGGGCAGAAGCACACGCTGCGAGCAACCAAGTATCATCCTGGCATGGGAGGTGCCGGATGGGTGACGGCCAGCGGCGCCCGCATCGACAATGCGAAGTTGAAGAATTACGAGATACGTTGGGTGGCCCTGTCGCACGACATGTTCAGCCGTCACGGTTTCCGCTTGGGCGACACGATAGAGGTGACCTGTGAGAATGTGGAAAAACTGAACGGATTGTGGGTGGTGAAGGACAAGATGGGCAAGCATCTGCGCAAGCGCATCGACTTCCTGCTCCCACGTCACGACAACTATGGTTTCTCGCACACCACCGTCACCATCGAAAAGAAAAAATAAATGTTTTAAGCGATATGAGAAAAGCAAGATTGCTGATTGTGGCGGTGGCCAGCGCGCTGATGTGCACGGCTGCCCCGCAACATTGTGAACAGACCCTGGCCGAGGGTTGGCAATTCAGTCGCGACGAAGTGCAGTGGCAGTCGGTGCGTGTGCCGCACGACTGGGCTATCGCCGGTCCCTTCGACAAGAAGTGGGATTTGCAAGTGGTCGCCATCAAGGAGAATGGCGAGGATGTCGCCACCGAGCACTCTGGGCGCAGCGGCTCGCTGCCGTGGATTGGCCGCGGAGTGTACCGCAACACGTTTGTCGTTCCATCGGGCTACCGTCATGCCGAACTGGTGTTTGACGGAGCCATGGCCGATGCGCACGTCTATGTGAACGACTCGCTGGCCGGCCATTGGGCCTATGGCTACAACGCATTTGTGGTGGATGTGACCCCGTTTGTCCATCGCGATGGCAGTCCCAACCGTCTGGAGGTGCGCTTGAACAACCTGGAGGAGAGCAACCGTTGGTATCCGGGCGGTGGCATCTACCGTCCGGTGAAACTGGTGATGACGCGCGACGACGCACATCTGGCCACTTGGGGATTGGCTACCGAGACCCGCCTGGACGCATCGGGCCAGGCGACGCTGTTTGTGACGCAGCAGGTGATACGTCCTCGCGGCAATGACGGCAACTATGAGTTGCATGTGCGGCTGCTGGACGATGGCCGCAGCAAGGGTCATGGAAAAGGCCCCCACATCACGGTGAAGATGACCGACAACGACAATGTGTCGCTTCGGTTCTCGGTTCCCCGCACGTTCAAGTTGTGGAGTCCTGAATCGCCCAATCTGTACACCCTGTCGTGCCAACTCTACCGCAACGGGCAGTTGCTTGACGAGCAGAAGACCCGCCTGGGGTTGCGCACCCTGGAGTGGGGCCCCCAGTGCGGCGGTTTTGCCATCAATGGCAAGCCCGTGAAGTTCCGCGGAGTGTGCCTGCACCACGACTTGGGGCCCTTGGGTGCCGCCGAAAACCGCACTGCTGTGTTGCGCCAACTCACCATGATGAAGGACATGGGAGCCAACGCCATCCGCACCTCGCACAACATGCCGTCGACCACGATGATGGAACTGTGCGACTCAATGGGCCTGATGGTCATGGCCGAGAGTTTCGACGCTTGGGCCGAGCCCAAGGTGCGCAATGGCTACAACCGCCTGTGGAACGAGTGGTGGCAGCGCGACATCAGCAACCTGATTCGCCATCACCGCAATCACCCCAGCATCGTGATGTGGAGTGTGGGCAATGAGATACCCGAGCAATGGAAGGCCGTGGGCGCCGAGCGATACCGTGCACTGGTGGATTTGTGCCACAGCATCGACAGCACCCGGCCGGTGACTTGCGGCATGGACAACCCCGATGCCGACATCGCCTGCGGATTTGCCCAGCAGGCCGACGTGCCGGGCTACAACTACCGTGTGCATCGCTATGAGGAAACATTCCCCAAGTTGCCCCAGGGCATTTTGCTGGGCAGCGAGACGGCCTCGACCGTGAGCACGCGTGGCCACTATGTGTTTCCCGACACCTGTGCCACCAACAAGGCCTGGCCCGATGGCCAGTGCTCGGGCTACGACGTGGAGTACTGCTGGTGGAGCAAC
>CACZNP010000058.1 GCA_902782545.1 uncultured Bacteroidales bacterium | reverse complement strand
TTGACCATCCTGTCGTGGATGATATCGTAGGCAAAAATTTTACTCCCCGTGTCATAATAGTCTCCACGCGAGGTAATCCACAGAATGCCCCGGCGGTCACAACACACCGACTTCAAATTGATGGCGATGGGAATGCGTCGCTGTTCGGTGAATGTGGCCAAATCAATGACCGAGATGGTGTTTTCGTAGTTGGGCACCATGTATCCGCCGGAATTTGCCACATAAATCTTGTCGTTGACAATCTCCAATTCATCGGGCTGGAAACCCACCAAACAAGTGGCCACCACCTCAAATGTGGCCGTGTCCACCTTTGCCACATATCCGCGCTGGGTGTAATCGGGATTGATTTCAACGGGGCCCGCATAACTGGTCACATAAGCAAAACCGCCATGGAACTTGATGTAGCGGCAGTTGGGAATGTCGATTTGTCCCACCTTGCGCAACGACTGCTTGTCGAGCACATCCACCTTGTTGGAGCAGTTGATCACGGCATAGAGTTTGGAGCCATAGATGCCCAAATCGTTACCCACGTCACCCATGGCCTTCACCGTTCCGGGGTTGAAATGAGGGAAAGCGTCACGATAGTATTTGCCCTCGCTGTAGTCATAGTAGTCCAGCGTGGCCTTGTTGGTGCCCATATTACCCTCGCACAAAACAAACATTTTCTCTATGTCGGTGAATTCGGGCTGCGCCACCTCGACTTGTTCGGGCACATAAATCAATTCCTCCTCACGGCAAGCAGTCGCGACCAGGAGCAACAAAATCCCTATGACAAACTCCTTTCTCATCAGATGTCAAATCTCACAATCAGTTTATAGTTACGTCCCGGCATGGGATAGTTTTGAATCACGTCGTAGGACTGGTTCAGCAGGTTGTTGACCTCGGCCGTGACTTTGAGCCGGGCATTTCCCACTTTGAAAAGATAACTGGCCGAAAGGTCATGCGTGTACCACGGTTGCTCATGGTTGGCGCGGATGTTGGCGCTGGTGTGGTAACGCTCGCCCACATAGATGAAACTGTAGTTCACATCCACATCGCGCCAGGCCACATGAGCAGCCACACTGCCGCTGTGCCAGGGCACATAGGCGATTTGCCCTTTGTAGGTGCCACCGTCTTCGTCGTCGGCAGGATTGGTGTAATCCTGTGCCCGCTGGTAAGTGTAACTCAGGTTCACATCGCCCTTAATACCCAAGGGGAAACGCATGGCCACGCGTGCCGTGGCATCGATGCCGCGAATGTGCACCAGCCCAATGTTCATCATCATCCATCGGTATTGGCCTGTGCCTTTTGGCACGGCCACAATCTTATCGGTCACTTCATTGTAGTAGGCATCGGCACTGAGTCGCAATGCGCTGAGCCATCCCTCTTCACGATAAAGGTTGTAGAGAATCCCCACATTGTACTGGGTGGCATACTCTGGACGCAATGCCGCATTCCCGATATCGGTGTAGTAGAGGTCGTTGAACGTAGGCATGCGGAAAATACGTTTATAGTAGGCCCGCACGTTCAGGTCATGCTCTTGCCAGGGCTGATAACTGAGGAAAATGGCAGGAGTCCACTTGTCCAGCCCCCGGCGGTGGTGCGCCAGCACCTGGTCGCCCGAGCGGGAGGTGTACAAGTCGGTCACATGAGTATAGAGCAGGCTGGCCTGGCCCTTGATTCTGTGCCAGGTGTAGGCAGTGGCCAGCACCGTGAGCAAGGTGTGTCGCGTGGGATAGGAAAAGTTGACCAGGGTCGACTTCAAATAATTCCACTGGTAATCCACCCCCACATTCACATCCCAGTCGGTGACAAGCGTGTACTTGTGCGCAGTCGACACGTAGGCTTCGTGCTGATAGAAACGGTTGTTGATGTACATCAGCGTGGTGTCGGGGTTGAGATAGCGCATATAGTCGTGGGCATACTTGGCATTGAACATGAGTTCGTAGCGGTCGTTTACCCGTTTTTGGAATGTTCCTTGCGTGAAGAAGTTGCGGTCCCACTGTCGTTGCGAATTGTGCCACACATTGTTCACAATGGCACCGGGAATGCCACGCTCGCTGTCGTAATAGTAAGCCTTGGCATGCCATCGGCCATCAGTCATCACCCCGAAGAGCGCACCCTCGACGCGCAAGGCTCCTATGTCGCCGTTTTTGCGTACCGCCGTGGTGTCCCATGCCACCACGCCATCGCTGAACATCTTGCGATAGCGGAAATGATACTGCCCGGTTGCATAGGTATACTCCGTGTTGAGTGCCATACTCACATGGGAGTTGAACTTGTGTTCCCAGCGAAACGATGGGTTGGCCAGCCCAAACGAGCCGGTTCGCATGGTCACGTTGAGATTGTCGCGCTTGTTGGCCTTGAACTTGGGCTGACGGGTACGGATGTAGACCGTTCCTGCCGACCCATAGTCACGGGCCGACTGGAAAATGTCGCTCTTTTGGCCGTTGTAGAGCGAGATTTCCTCGATGTTATCCAGCGAATAACGACCCAGGTCGATTTGGCCGTTCTGCGCATTGCCCAATTGTATTCCATCATAGAACACTCCCATGTGGTTTGTACCCATAGAGCGCATGTCCACCGTCTTGATGCCTCCCACACCGCCGTAGTCCTTGAGTTGCACACCAGCGAAATACCTGATGGCATCGGCCACACTGTGGCTGTTCAGGCCCTCGAGTTGCTTGCCGCTGAGGATTTGTGCAGGAATCACCTCCTTGTAAGGTTTGGTGCCATACACCACCACATCCTTGATATACTGCATGGAGTCAAGACGCGTGTGGCGCACAATGGCAGTGTCCTGGGCACTGACACCCACAACAACCAAGAGTACCATCAACGCTGTGAACACAAAATGTCGCATTCCTTCTCTTCCGGGTTTCTGTCACAACGACTTGGCAGGTCTTCTGGCTTGTCCCACCGGCTTGCCGTCTTCCCACCATCACAGAAATGGCAGTGACATGCATCGCAAATCGGCTTGATGAAAGTAGGGACACACAGCAGCACCGTCTGCTCGGGATTCTCACCCGATTCCCTTTTCACCCACCCCCAAAAGGGAGCAGGCACCAAATCTCACTGCAAATTTAGCGAATATTTTTTAAAGGCCAATTATCGACGGACAATTTTCGGCCACAGGGCTATCCTTTGTTTCGATGGGGCACATCCATCCACATCCAACGCGCGAGTGCGTGCGTATTTTAATCAGTGAGCGTGAGGTTGCCTGTTGCAAGGGATGCCGGGACGTTGATAAGTCGTTGGTTGGCACTCCCCCGGAATCTCAACGTGGTGTCGCGCTGAGCCATAACAAACGGA
>CACZNP010000057.1 GCA_902782545.1 uncultured Bacteroidales bacterium | reverse complement strand
TGGGTGATGCCTTGCAGGTGAAGTCGCAAATCCCTCTTGTTCATGGATGTGACCGTGTCGACCACAAACCCCCGTCCGGGAAAATCTGTCAGCGGACAATGTGAGACAAACAAGTGGCTGTCGCGCGAAATGGCAGCAACTTGGAAGCGTTGTGCAATGTGGTTGTGGCATCCTGCCTTCATCACCGATGCGTTGGGTTCGTAGAGGAACAGTGGGGCAGTAGGGTCTCCGTCCCACACAGGCGCCATCGCGGGCTTGTCGGATAAAGAATAGGTGAAATCGTTGCCGTTGTTCACACAATGCACTATCGGCGAGTGGGTGCAATGTGGTTCATCAATCACCAGCAACAATTCCTTGCATTCGTTGTCAATACTGACCAAATGCACATGGCTCACATGAGGCAATTGTCGCAAAGCCTGGCTCACATCGAGCATGGGCGACAACTTGATGATGACCCGCCGTGACTTTTTCATCATCAAATCAATAATTTGTGTCACATCGGGCGTGCAATCGCCCAATCCGTACACACGGTTTCCCAGTGTGTCGCGGCGTGCAGGGTCAATGTAGATGGTTTCCACGGGCTCTGTCATCGAGTTCAAATGCTCGATGGCATCACAACACTTCACTTGAGCCCTCAGGCCCAGTTGAGCGAAATTGTGGCTTGCTATTTGGCAAAGGAGTTGTTGCCGTTCCACATAGGTGGCCTGCTCGCACCGCTTCGCCATGAACGAGAAATCCACGCCCAATCCACCCGTAAGATCCACCAGTGAATTTCCTGTTACCAACGAAGCCTTGTATAAAGCGGTGGCCTGCGAAGAGCATTGTTCCATTGATAGGTGTGGCGGGTAGATTATATTATGTGTGGCTGCCCATTGTGGCAACTTAATTTTCGCCGTGCGTCGTCCAGCAATTTGGTCGATAACAAAAGCCATGTCGAGATGAGGGTATTTGGGCGCATCGAGTGCCAGGCGACGCACATCGTCACCTGCATGGTCAGCGATAAAACGCATGACCGTGTCAAACTCTTGCTCCTCAGGTAGTTTCCAACTCATATCGATTGTATTATTTGTGCCACAGTCGATGTAAGATTGCGTGTTGCCACATCAGGCTTCAAGCACTCAGCGAGTGGCAAATCCGGAGGATTGATACCGGCAACATTGGCAAAACCGGCTTCCAAGAGCGCTGGGGCATCGGACACCTGTCCGGCTACAAGTGCGGTTGGAACGTGATGTGCTGCGGCGCGAAGCATTACACCTTGCGGCAACTTGCCCATCAAGGTCTGTCGATCGGCGCTGCCTTCTCCTGTAATGACCAATTGGGCATCGGCCAGCAAGTGATCAAACCGTGCAACATCGAGCAGTAAATCGATGCCAGAATGCACGGTTGCATCCAAATACTCCATCAACGCATAGCCCAGTCCGCCCGCGGCCCCTGCACCTGGGGCTTTGGCCATGTTCTTTCCCAGGACCATTCTTGAATAGTATTGAAAACCCCTTGCCCGTTTGTCAAGGAGTTGAATGTCGGCACTTGACGCACCCTTTTGTCGGGCAAACACGTGTGCTGCCCCCTGTTTTCCGCAAAGGGGATTCTGTACGTCGCTTGCCACCACCACCTCCACATCGCGATGGTCATTATAAAAGAAATGATCCAAATGTGGAATGGGGTGGAGGTGCTTGTCACGGAAGGTGACCCCCATGGCTTCGAGCATACCCATTCCAAAATCGCAGGTGGCACTGCCTCCCAGGCCCACGATAATGCGTTTACACCCTCGTTCGATGGCGTGGACAATCATCTCTCCCGTGCCATAGGTGGTGGCTATGAGAGGATTGCGCTCGCTGGACGATAGCAAAGTGAGTCCACTGGCTTTTGCCATCTCGATGATGGCTGTAGTCCCATTGGGCGAAATGCCGTAGTGCGTGTCGATGGGCCGCATGAGAGGGTCATGTACCGTAATGGGAACCATCCGCCCTCCCAAGGCTGCGGTGAACGCTTCGAGCATTCCCTCACCGCCATCGCTCACAGGCAGTTCAATCACTTCGGCATCGGGACAGGCTTGTTTCACACCCTCATGCACCGCCTTGGCCGCTTGCCTTGACGTCATGCAGCCCTTGAAAGAATCGATGGCAATGATAATTTTCATAGAGAGTGACAGTCGCTACATGATCAATGCAAAGCCAAGTATCAATACAAGAAGGTCACCAAAGGTTGTCATTGTTTGTCAATGATGTCTTCCATATCGTGATCAAGGCAGTTGCTCCACAGATATTTTTTTGTCTCTTTCACAAGCACCCCACTGAGCAAGAGCAGAGACAACAAGTTGGGAATTGCCATCAGTGCGTTCATGCAGTCGGCAAGATTCCAAACGACAGCCAGATTGGCTACGCTGCCCACAAACACAGCGATGATGTAGGCATACCGGTAACCTTGTTTCCATCGTTGTCCTTTGAGGTAGTCCATGGCGCTTTCGCCATAGTAGCACCATCCGAGAATGGTACTGAAAGCAAAGGTGAGCAGTCCCACCGTCAACAGAGGAGTGCCTACAATGGGTATTTTGCTGAATGCCATCTTGGTGAGCATGGCGCCGTCGTTACTCGAGATATCGGGGTAGGCGATGATGCTGCTCACAATCACCAGTCCTGTAAGCGCGCAAATCACCACAGTGTCCCAGAATGTTCCCGTTGAGGACACCAATGCCTGGCGAACAGGATTGCGCGTTTGTGCCGCTGCTGCCACAATGGGTGCCGATCCCAAACCCGACTCGTTGGAAAACAAACCACGGGCAATACCATATCGTGCTGCTATGATCACTGTGGTCCCTATGAAGCCACCCCCAGCGGCTTGCGGCGTGAACGCCGACTGGACAATGAGTTTGAGCGCAGGCCACAGGTGTGGGCTGTTGACAATAAGAATGTAAATGCATCCCAACACGTAGAACAGCGACATGAATGGTACCAGTGCAGCACACACGCGGGCAATGCTTTTGACGCCACCCAGAACCACTGCGGCCGTTAGCGCGCACACCACCGCTCCCGTGAGATAGGGCGAGATGCCATAGGTTTGACTGGCCATTGTCGAGATGGCGTTTGCCTGGACGGTGTTACCGATACCAAAGGCGGCAATCGCTGTGAATACTGCGAAGAGTACAGCCAGCCATTTCAAGCCCAATCCCCGCTCAAGAGCATACATGGGTCCGCCCAGCATTTTCCCATCGGGTCGGCGGACACGGTACTTGATGGCGAGCAATCCCTCGGCATATTTTGTGGACATGCCGAACACACCTGTCAGCCAGCACCACAATACAGCGCCCGGTCCACCCAGGGCCACGGCTGTTGCCACACCGATGATATTGCCAGTGCCGATGGTGGCCGCCAGTGCCGTTGCCAATGCGCCGAATTGCGACACATCGCCCGTTGCGTTAACGTCGCGTTTTACCGACAGGCGTATGGCCGTGAAGAGTTTGCGTTGCGGGAACCGCAGTATCACCGTCAAGTAGAGGTGTGTACCCAGCAACAAGATAATCATGGGCCAGCCCCACAAGAAGTTGCTTAGGTCAGCGAGTAGTTGTGTGATGAATTCCATAGTTTGAAGATAGTTTATAATGATTCTAATAGTCAAATGATTCTAACAGACGCTCCACCAGCCTTGGCAAAGCGTAATTGCCCATGTCGCTTTCATTGATCCAGATGTATTGCGGTGGCAATTGGGGGTGCTTGACGCATTCAAATAAATAAAAATCGGCCATGATGGTGCGATGGGTGAGCACGTGTTTCACGCCTTGTTTGATAAGAGTGTATTGGCCCTCCCATTGAGGCAATGAACCTTCCTCGATGAGATAAGGTTCCCACAATCCTTGCCAGATGTCGCCTGCAGGTCGTTGCCTGATGGCAGTGAAACCTTTGCAGCGCAAATACACATAGGTGAAATGGCGCGTGAGCCTTTTGATGGTTTTCTGCTTGACGGGCAACTGGGCAGTTGTCCCCTGGGCATGTGCTTGGCATGTGTCGGCAAGGGGGCAATCAAAGCAATGTGGCGATGTTGGGGTGCATTGCAAGGCCCCAAAGTCCATCAAGGCTTGGTTGAACGTGCCAGGCATATCGGCGGGAAGCAGGCGTTGGGCCAGGTCGGTGAATTGACGCTTGCCCTGAGTGGTGTTGATGGGAGTGTTGAGGCCAAAGTGTCGTGCCAGCACGCGGAAAACATTGCCGTCGACCGCCGCCACAGGCAAGCCAAACGCCATCGAGCCAATGGCAGCGGCTGTGTAGTCGCCCACACCTTTCAGGGAGAGGAGTTTTTCAAGTGTGTTGGGGAAATGCCCCATTGCCACAATTTGCCGTGCTGCCTCATGCAGATGCCTTGCCCGGCTGTAATATCCCAACCCCTGCCATAGCAACATCACTTGGTCTTGACTGGCGGCTGCCAAATCCTGAACCGTGGGGAAAGCCTGCATGAACCGCGTCCAGTAGTCGGTGCCTTGCGCAATGCGGGTTTGCTGCAGTATGACCTCGCTCAGCCAGATGGCATAGGGATTGTTCACACCGCGCCACGGCAATTCACGGCCATGAGCCGCAAACCACTTGAGAATGGTGCGTGTGAACGGGTGCCGGTTCATGTGTCTTTCGCTCTGGGTCAGAATTCGTAGTCAACGCAACCCCTCAATTCTTTGTGTCCGGCAAGCAGTCCCGCAGCCGCCACATGTGCTGGGTGGTTGGCATAGGTGGAAACATCGGCCATCGCGGGCACAATGGCTGTGAGTACTACATCCCACTGCTCATCGGGGTTTTCGTTGATGCCCACTTCCATGCTTTGAAGCACATCGATTTGTTCGGGTAGTGCCTCAAGTGCTTTTTTGAACGCTTGGGCCACTTGCATGCGCTCTGCATGGGTGCCCGTGAGTTTGAACATGACAATGTGTTTTACCATAGTCTCTTTTGTTTGTTTGTGTTTTTGATTGACAAAAATAAGAAGAATCAAGAGAAAAACCAAATGAATTGGTGCATTTAGGGCGAGTTTCAGTGCCCAATCACGCGCCATGATGCGCTTTGGTCCGATTCTTGTTTTATGATGCCACAAGCCTTTTTGACAAAAACAAAAAGCACCGCCGTTGGTGGCGATGCTTTTGTTGGCTTTGGCTTGATGGCCTCAATTACTCGGCCTCAGGAACTTCCTGCTCATCGGCTTGGGCTTCCTCGGTTGCGGGAGCCTCGGCTTCGACAGTTGCGGGAGCCTCCTGCTTGGCGGAAGCGTTCTCAGCAACCACTTCGAAAGGAATTTCGACAGCCACATCCTTGTGCAGGCGCACGGTTGCCACGTAGTTGCCCACTTCCTTCACAGTCTCTTTGACAGTGATGATCTTGCGGTCCACTTCGTGTCCCAGTTTAGCCAGTTCCTCGGCGATTTGGATGTTGCCCACAGAGCCGTAAATGGTTCCGGTGGCACTCACCTTGGCGGGGATGGTCAGGCTGATGCCCTGCAACTTGGTGGCTGCATCTTCGGCGTCGGCCTTGATTTTGGCAATCTTGTGTGCGCGCTGGCGCAGGTTCTCGGCGAGCACCTTCAGAGCGCTCTCGGTAGCCATGATGGCTTTCCCTGTGGGAATGAGATAGTTGCGGCCATAGCCGTTTTTCACCTCAACAACGTCGTCCTTGTATCCAAGGTTAGCGACATCTTCTTTCAATATAATCTTCATCTTGAAAAGTCCTCCTAAAAGTGTTAATGGTGATTATTTCATCAAGTCGGTCACGAAGGGCAGCAAAGCCAGGTGGCGTGCACGCTTCACAGCCTTGGCCACGCGACGCTGGAACTTGAGCGAAGTGCCGGTAATGCGACGAGGAAGGATTTTTCCTTGCTCGTTGAGGAATTTCTTCAGGAATTCGGGATCCTTGTAGTCGATGTACTTGATACCGCTTCTCTTGAAACGGCAATATTTCTTCTTCTTGGTGTCAACCGACAGCGGGGTCAGATAACGGATTTCAGATTGAGTCTGTGCCATAGTCTTGTTCCTCCTTTTGTTTAAGCGTTAGTTTCTTCTACAACTTCTTCTTGTTTCACTTCCTCGGCGGGGGCTTCCTCCTTGGCGGCAGCCTTCTTGTTGCGACGCTTCACGGCGTATTCAGCAGCAAACTTGTCGAGGTGGAAGGTGAGGAATCGCAGCACCTTCTCGTCGCGGCGGAAAGCCGTCTCGATTTGGTTGACGATAGTGGGCTCACCATCAAACTCAATCAGCGTGTAAAAACCAGTGGTTTTCTTTTGGATGGGATAGGCCAACTTGCGGAGGCCCCAGTTCTCTTCATTGACAATCTCAGCACCGTTGCTGGTGAGGACGCCTTTGAATTTTTCTACCGCTTCCTTCATCTGAGCATCAGACAAAACGGGAGTCAAAATGAAAACGGTTTCGTAATGATTCATAAAACGTTTAAAATTAAATAAGTAATTAAAATTGCGCTAAAAAGCGCGGCAAAGTTACAAATTTTTTGTCAATTACCAATCGTTGAGTCATGATAATTTAAAGTTTTTTCAAATTTAGAGTGTTTTTAGAGTGTTTTTGACCTCTTGTTAAGTAAGTGATGCCATGCCTTTAAAAGAGAGGGAGAGTTTATCATCTCCACCTTATTTCTAAAATACCACTCCTTTGCCTGAGAGCAGGAAAAGAGTCGGGGGGTTGTTAATAACTTTTGTGGGACTGGTGTTGTGGCGGTGTGAAAAATGCAGTAATTTTACAATCGCATTTCACTCATTAAAAATAGTAGTTTTTATAAGATATGATACCATTTGTACATCTGCATGTGCACTCGCAATATTCCATCCTCGACGGCCAGGCATCCATCAAGAAGTTGGTGGACAAGGCCATGGCCGATGGGATGCGTGGCATGGCACTGACCGACCATGGCAATATGTTCGGTGTGAAAGATTTTCACGACTATGTGTCGGGCCTTAACAAGGGCAAGGATGCTGCCGAACAGTTCAAGCCCATCTTTGGTTGTGAAGTGTACGTGGCCAACAATGACCTGCATGAACGCATCGACAAGCGTGACACGGGTCGCCACCTGATTTTGCTTGCCAAGAACAAGACGGGTTACAAGAACTTGATCAAGATTGTGTCGAAAGGCTGGACCGAAGGGTTTTACTCACATCCCCGCACCGACAAGCATGAATTGGAAAAGCACCATGAAGGCGTGATTTGCTGCTCGGCGTGCCTGGGTGGTGAGATTCCGCGCCTGATCATGAACGGCGAGTTGACGCGTGTGCGTGAGGCTGTGCAGTGGTACAAACAGGTATTTGGCGATGACTACTATTTGGAGTTGCAGCGCCACAAGGCCACTGTGCCTCGCGCCAACCATGAGACATATCCGCACCAGGTTGAGGTAAACAAGGTCCTTGTGGAGTTGGCCCGAGAGTTTGGCATCAAACTGATATGCACCAACGATGTGCACTTTGTGAATGAAGACGATGCCGATGCCCACGAACGGCTCATCTGTGTGTCGACGGGTAAAAAGATGACCGATGAGAACCTGATGATGTACTCCAAGCAAGAATGGTTCAAGACAACGGCCGAGATGAACGAACTGTTCGCCGATATTCCAGAGGCTTTGGAGAACACCAACGAGATATTGGACAAGGTGGAGATTTACAGCATTGACCATGCTCCCATTTTGCCCGATTTCCCCCTCCCGGAGGGCTATGACAACGAGGATGACTATTTGCGTTATTTGGTCTATGAGGGAGCGAAAGAGCGTTGGCCCGAACTGACCGATGAACTGCGTGAGCGGCTGGACTTTGAACTGGAAACCATCAAGAATATGGGTTTCCCAGGTTACTTCCTGATTGTTCAGGACTACATCAAAGTGGCTCCTTCGCTGGGCTGTTCGGTAGGGCCGGGCCGTGGCTCGGCAGCCGGCTCGGCAGTGGCCTATTGCTTGGGTATCACCAAGATTGATCCCATCAAATATGACCTGCTGTTTGAGCGTTTCCTGAATCCCGACCGTATCTCGTTGCCCGATATTGATGTGGACTTTGACGATGACGGGCGGGCCAAGGTGTTGCAATATGTCACTGAAAAGTACGGCGCCGATAAGGTGGCGCACATCATCACCTACGGTACCATGGCTGCCCGCTCGGCCATCAAGGACGTGGCTCGCGTGGAGGATTTGTCGATACCCGAGAGTAACCGTTTGGCATCGTTCATTCCTACGAGCCCCAACAAAATGCCTGATGAGAAGCCGGGCAAGAAAATGAAAATCAATATTCACAATTGTCTGAAGGCTTTTCCCAATTTTGCTTCCGAGTTGAACAATCCCGATCCGCGAGTGGGCGAGACCATCCGCTTTGCCGAGAAACTGGAGGGCAATGTCCGCAACGTGGGTGTTCATGCCTGCGGTGTGATTATCGGCCGTGACCCCATCACCGACTGGGTGCCTGTGAGCACTGCCACCGACAGCGAGGGCGAGAAGGTGATTGTGACCCAATACGAAGGCAGTGTGATTGAGAGCACCGGCTTGATCAAGATGGACTTCCTGGGATTGAAAACCCTGTCCATCATCAAGGACGCACTGGAGAACATCAAGCAGACCCGTGGCATCGATATCGACATTGAGAAAATCCCCATCGATGACCCCAAGACTTATAAGTTGTACGGCGAAGGTCGCACCACCGGTACCTTCCAGTTTGAGTCGACCGGAATGCAAGGTTGTCTAAAAGATTTACATCCAACCACTTTCGAGGACTTGATAGCCATGAACGCTTTGTATCGCCCAGGTCCCATGGATTACATCCCGCAGTTCATTGCGCGTAAGCATGGCGATGAGCCCATTGTCTACGACATCCCCTGCATGGAAAAATACCTGAAGGAAACCTACGGCATCACCGTCTATCCGGAGCAGGTGATGTTGCTGTCGAGGCAGTTGGCGGGCTTTACCCGTGGCCAGAGCGACACGCTGCGCAAAGCCATGGGCAAGAAACAAGAAAAGAAGATGGCCGAGTTGGAGGACTTGTTCTACGAGGGTGGCGAGAAGAATGGCTATGACCGTAAAGTGTTGGGTAAAATCTGGAGTGACTGGAAAAAGTTCGCCTCCTATGCCTTCAACAAGTCGCATGCCACATGTTACAGTTGGGTGGCCTATCAGACGGCCTATCTCAAGGCAAACAATCCCAGTGAATATATGGCTGCCGTGCTGAGCCGCAATCTGAACGATGTGGACAAGTTGTCGAAATTCATGGATGAATGCAAGGCCATGGACATCAAGGTGAAAGGTCCCGATGTGAATGAGAGTTTCAAGGCCTTTAGTGCCAATGCCCAAGGTGATATCCGTTTTGGACTTGGCGGAATCAAGGGATTGGGATCGAACGCTGTGGACGCGATAATCGAAGAGCGTGAGAAGAACGGTCCCTACAAAGACATCTATGACGTGGTGGAGCGAGTGAACCTGAGTTCTTGCAACCGTCGCTCCATCGAGGCCTTGGCGCTGAGTGGCGCCTTTGACAGCCTCGGTGGAATACAGCGCGAAGCATTTTTTGAAAAGAACGCGCGCGACGAGGTGTTCAGTGATGTGCTGGTGCGTTTTGGCCAGCGTTTTCAGGCAGGCAAATCGTCCATGCAGAATTCCTTGTTCGGAACAGAAGAAGTGGAGATTGCCAAGCCCGTCATTCCCCGTGTGGAGCCATGGAACATCATGGAGCGCCTGAGCAAAGAGCGTGAGTTGGTGGGAATGTACTTGTCGGCTCATCCGCTTGACCCATACTATTTGGAAATAACCTATGGTTGCAACACCCCGTTGGCTACGATGTCCGAGAAAGAGGGTAGTCCTAGCCGTGAACTGGTAATGGGCGGTATTGTCACCGATTTCCAGGTGCGCTTGGGTAGCAAGGGAGGTCAGTTTGGCATACTCAAGTTGGAAGATTACACAGGCAGTTATGAGATTCGACTGTTTGGCCGTGATTTCATCAACTTCCAGAAATACGGTGTGGTGGGCACGCCTATCCTGGTGCGTGGCATGTTTGAGAAATCGAAATATAATGACCGCATTAATTTCAATGTCAAGTCTATGGATTTGCTGGATGAACTCAAGGGCAAGATGGTTCATTCATTGCTTGTCAAGATTGAAGACACTGAGTTGGAGCAACTGTCATTCCTCAAGCAGTACATGGGTGGCCGTGATGGTGCCCCTTGCACCCTTTATTTCAAGATCAAGGACACTGTGGAGGGCCAATGGGTGACCCTTTACTCGAAACAGCAAATCGCCATCAACCGACAACTGCTTGACGCATTGCGTGAGTTGGAGATAGACTTCAAGGTAAACTATGAACCATAGATTTCACAAAAAGTTTTTCTTTTTGAAGAATTTTATGTGTATATTTGTGGCCAAAATACACAGAAACTGATAACTAATTAAATCTTCAAGAAAAATGGCTTATAAATTCAATGACGACAATTTTAAGCAGGAACTTGCCTCAGGCAAGCCTATAGTAGTTGATTTTTGGGCAGAGTGGTGCGGCCCTTGCAAGCGCTTGGCTCCCATTGTCGATGAACTTGCACAGGAATACGAGGGAAGAGTTCTCGTTGGCAAGTATGACGTTGATGATGCCGGTGACCTGCCCGTAGACTTCGGGGTGCGGAATATCCCCACGTTGCTCTTTTTCAAAGGCGGACAGTTGGTTGACCGTGCTGTTGGAGCAATGCCCCGTGAGGCCCTTGTGGAAAAAATCAACGCCCTGCTGTGAATCTCACATTTATGTGAAAAACAAGGATGAGCACCCGTAGGAGTGCTCATCCTTGTTTTTTTGTGGCTCGAGTTGAGAGTTTTATAGTTCCAGTGCGTTGGGCACCTTCTCGGGCAGTAGGGCAAAGTCAATCACGTCCTTGATGGTGTTCACATAGTGGAATGTGAGGCCTTGGATGTAGAGAGGCTTGATTTCGTCGATGTCTTTTTTGTTTTCTTGGCACAGGATGATGTCGGTGATGCCGGCGCGCTTGGCAGCAAGGATTTTCTCTTGTATGCCGCCCACGGGCAGCACTTTGCCACGCAGCGTGATTTCGCCCGTCATGGCCAGGTGGTCGCGCACTCGTCGTTGTGTGAACGTCGAAGCCAACGAAGTGACCATGGTGATGCCTGCCGACGGTCCATCCTTGGGAATGGCGCCCTCGGGAACGTGAATGTGGACGTTATACTTGTCGAACAACTCATGGTCAATCCCCAGCATGCTGTGATGAGACTTGAGGTATTGCAAGGCAATGACAGCGCTTTCTTTCATCACATC
>CACZNP010000056.1 GCA_902782545.1 uncultured Bacteroidales bacterium | reverse complement strand
TGCCGGCAACGGTCACGGCATCGCCCTCGACTGTCACGCGCGGAATACGGCCCAGCACCTCAATGCCGTTCAACCCTATGGTGAAAGCGTCGTTCTTGGTGAGATAGACGATGCGGTCGGGTTCCTGTTTGAGCACTGTGCGATGGCCTACCACCACGATTTCGTTCAGTTCGAGCACTTTGTCCCAATGGCCGGCTATGGAATCAATGCTTGCCGAGTCGCCTCTTTGTTGTGCGAAAAGGGATGCAGGGAGCAGAGCCACCAATAAGATGGCTTTCGATAGATAGTTCATAATAAAAGATGGTTAGTTACTTAAATGCTTTTTCTTTGCCCTGGATGAAGAAAAACGCCCGGACATTCTTGTCGCGCTGCAAGCCTATGTAAATGATCTCGCCATTGTTGACAATCTGCAGCGAGGTGTATTGCCCGTCGGCTCCGTTGTAGTCAGAGTATTCTTTGGCCTTCGGCGCATCTTTCGAGATAGTCTCGGCAATTATCTTGATGATGCCTGGATTGTTCTTGACCGTCAGCCCACGGTAATAGTTGCCATTGCTCTTATAGATGGAAATGGTCACGCTTTTGTTGTCGTTATATCTGCCGTCGAACAGATTTTCAACGTTCAATTTCGGCGGGTTGGCACTGACAGCGAATGCTGTGACTGTGCACATTAATATGATGATCAGTTGTTTCATTTCTCTGGGTATTTATGTTGCATGAATTGATTGACTTTTTCTTGCTCGGCAGCGTTCTGTTGTGCAACAGTCTGCATGAATTGCTCCATCCTGACAACATCGGCCTCGGCAATCGCTTGTGCTTCGTTGCCGCTTGCTTTCTGCCCTGCGACATACACGATGCAGTGGTTATTGTCCGATGGCGTAATGTCGTTTTTTCTGTTGAAAAGCATTGTCGTGCCCACCATCAGCGCCAGGCAAGCGGCAGTTGCTGCTCGCCACAGCCATCTTGTGCTTGTGCTGCGCTTTTGAGCCGATGCGTTGCCGATGCGCCGGCGCAAGTGCGCCGATGCCCCAATTGTGCGTTTCGGTTTCAACAATTCCTTTATGTCTTGATATTCGTCCATAGCGTTCATTGATTATTGGTGAAATACTTTTCTCTCAATTTTTTCATACCCGAATAGAACCGGGATTTTGCCGTGGATTGTGGAAGATTGAGTATGTGGCTGATTTCTACAAAAGGAAGTTCATCCACCACATTCATCCTCACAATCTCGGCCTCATGGGGCGGCAAGCCGTCAAGCAGGCGGTTGATGCGGTCAATCTCTTCCTGGTCAAGCCTGTTGTCTGTCTCATCGGGCAAATCAACGGTCTCAAACGAAACCGACGGGAGACGTTTACTCCTGAATTTGTCTTGACAAAGGTTGTAAACGATACGGAACAGGTAACGCTTCGCATCTTTTACCTTGATGTGGTTTTCGAGCAGTCGCAACACTGCCTCATGGACGATGTCTTCGGCTTCCGACCGGTCATCGATGCGGAAGCGGGCAAACCTCACCAATGCGTCAAGATTCGCTTCTATCACTCGGTCAATATTTTTGCGTCGGTTGCCAAACATGGTTTTTGGGCGCTCATTTGGCCCTCCAATTAGTAAGACGCAAAAATAAGAAAATCGACGAAGATGTAAAGAAAAAAACATTCAGCAAACTATGAACCGTAGCGTGTTCACACTGCACGAGAGTACCGAAAAAGGAGTGAAAAGAAAAATTCTGGGTTTTGCTTGGTGGGTTGTCAAATTATTCGTAATTTCGTAGTTTGATAAAAAGGAATGTAACAAACCCCATAAAAAGTAATATGATGAATCATCGAGTTAAAAAATCAATGTTGGCTGTGTTGACTGCCGCCGCATTGTTCCCCATGGCTCAAGCCGAACATGTGACTTTCATCGCTGTGAACGATACGCACAGCCAGATTGAACCCGCCAGCGACGGTACGGGTGGCCTGCTTCGTCGGCGTGCCATCTATGACCAGTTGCGCCGAGAGAATCCCAACACCATCACGGTCCATGCAGGAGACGCAGTGCAAGGCACAGTGTTCTTCTCGCTCTACCGTGGCGAGGTGGAGTATTCTGCCATGGACTCGCTTGGATATGACATCATCATTCTCGGTAACCATGAGTTTGACAATGGAATCAACGACATTGCTCATTACTACAAGAATATCAAGGCCACAAAACTAAGCGCCAACTACGATTTGAGCGGCACACCGCTTGATGGATTGTTCCAGCCTTACGTCATCAAGGCTTATGGTGACAAGCGAGTGGGAATTTTTGGCATCAATGTTCAGCCCAAAGGTTTGATTGTCGACAAGAACTGTGCGGGGATGCGCTATCTGCCCGCCGATGAGGTAGCCGAAGCCACCGCTAAATATCTGAAAGAAGTGCAACATGTGGACTATGCCGTGATGGTGTCTCACATTGGCTACGATTCCTACAATCCAGGCGAGCCCAACGACACGTCGATCGTTGCAGCAAGCCGCAACATTGATTTTGTGATTGGTGGACACTCGCACACAGTGCTCAAACCCGGCACCAAGTATTGTGAAATCAAGAATGCCGATGGCCGCACAATCATTGTGGGACAGAACGGCAAGAGTGGCAAGATTGTTGCCGCTTACGATCTGGATTTGGAGACCGGTGAAGTGACTTATCGTCATATTCCCGTGGACGCTTCGTGGGATGAGGCCGCCAGCCGTTACACAGCCATGAACCAGTGGCTGGACCACTACCGTGCCGGTGTTGATTCGCTGATGAACAACCCGGTGGGTCAGTCGGTGCGCGAAATGAGCAATAAGGGCGCTGCATTGCAAAACTGGGTGAGCGATGCCACCATGAACATCATTGAAGAAATCAGCGGTGTCAAGGGTGTGGATTTGGCAATCATGAACAAGGGCGGTATCCGCACCGACATGCCCAAGGGCGTGGTTACCGAAGGCCTGATTAATTCGATGTTCCCCTTCGACAACCGGTTTGTGGTGCTGGAGATGACAGGCCAACAATTGCTTGATGCCCTCAAGGTGATGGCAAGCCGCGGCGGTGATGCCGTGAGCAAAGAATTGCGTGTCACTTACAACGACAAAGGCGAAATCACCCAAGCCAAAGTCAAAGGCAAAAAAGTCAACCCCAAGCGCAACTACAAGGTGGCCACCATCGACTATCTTGCCAATGGCGGCGATTACATGGTGCCCATGACCGAGGCCAAGCGCTTGTTTGTGGATGAAGTGAAATATGGCGACCACATGCTCAACTATGTTCGTTCTCTCGAGAAGGCCGGCAAGAAAATCGACTCTCCCGACGAGGAGCGCATGGTCAAGAAGTGATCGATCCCCAACTGAAGTTAGAGTTAATGAAGTAAGACTGTAAAAAAAGTGTTTTTTAGGAACCGATGAAACGAACCAGAACATTGTTGGCACTTGTCGTGTCAATGCTGGCCCTCGGTGCAAGCGCCCGCAACACCCATGCCATGCCCGCTTTTTTCAACAAAGTGGACAAAGCCGAAATGGAGGCATGGGTGAATGCCACTTTGCAAACGATGACCCCCGAAGAACGAATTGCACAAATCATTATCATGGCTGTGAATCCGCGAGACGATGACACCACTCGCGCGATAGTCAAGCGTTATGTCGCCGACAACCATGTGGGTGGACTCATCTACAATGAAAGCACCCTGCACGAACAGGTGACCATTACCAACTACGCCCAGTCGTTGAGCCGCATCCCCCTCATCCTCACCATGGATGCCGAGTGGGGATTGGCCATGCGTGTGGAAGGCATGCCCAAGTACCCGCGAAACCTTACGCTGGGCGCTGTGAGCGATGAGAAACTTCTCTATAACTATGGCCGTGAGATGGCGCGCGAGTGTCGCCGCCTGGGGCTGCATGTGAATTATGCCCCGGTGCTCGATGTGAACGACAATCCACTCAACCCCGTCATTGGCACCCGGTCATTTGGCGAGAGTCCTGAAATTGTTGCCAGTCACGGCATTGCTTACGCACGCGGGTTGGAAGATGGTGGCGTTCTTGCCGTAGGCAAGCATTTCCCGGGACATGGATCATCGACCGAGGACTCACACAAGGTCCTGCCCACCATCAACAAAAAGATGGAAGAACTGAACACCTGTGAGTTGGTGCCTTTCCGTCGCTTTATCGATGCCGGTTTCTCGGGAATCCTGACAGCCCACCTTTACGTTCCTGCCATTGACAAAACCGAGGGCCCCACTACCTTGTCGCCAAGGTGTGTGAACGACTTGCTCAAGAATCAGTTGAATTTCAACGGGCTTATCATCACCGATGCGTTGGACATGAAGGGTGCCACCCAATTGCTTAAGGGCTCGGTGTGTGTCAATGCCCTTCTTGCCGGTAACGACATCTTGCTCATGCCTTATAATTTGGAGCGTGAAATAGCCGCCATCAAGGATGCGATTGCCCGCGGCACACTGAAGCAGGCCGACATCGATGAGCGATGCCGCAAGATGTTGCGCTATAAGTATGTGCTTGGCCTCACCACGCCCCAACAAGTGGACCCCCGCCATCTGGAGGAAGACCTGAAGTCGCGTGCCGAGGTGCTTTACCGCCAACTCACAGCCGGTTCCATTACCGTTATCAAGAATAAGGACAAGATGCTGCCCGTGCACAACCTCCAAAGCCGTCACATCGCAGTGGTTACCATGGGTGATGAACGGGGACTCAAGTCGATGTTCCACGACCGATGCGATGACTATGCCGAAGTGACACCATTCAACTGGAAATTGGGTGATGACGTGGAGGCATTGTGCCAGAGGATTAACGGCGGACACTTCAATGTGGTGATTGTCGAGGCCTACGGAAATGATGCAAGTGTCCGTGCCGCTGCGGAACAGTTGTCGAAAAAGTGCAAAAACATTGTTCTTGCAGTCCTTTGCAAGCCTTATGAAATCAATAATTACGGCGGCGCCATTTTGAGCAAGAACACAAAGGCAGTGGTTCTTACTTACGAAACCACTGCCGTGGCACAGGATTATGCTGTGCAGACCATCTTTGGTGGCAATGCCGCCCAGGGACGCTTACCCATCTCACTGTCATTTGATGGTAAGAAAAAACGATACGAAGCCGGTTTTGGCATCCATTACGACGCTTGCCGCTTGGGTTACACGATTCCGGCTGAGGTGGGCATAAACAACCGTTTGCTCAGCCAGATTGACTCGGTAGCAAGGTTGGGGGGGCAAGAGCATGCTTCCCCAGGCTGCCAGGGGGTAGTGGGGCGTCACGGCAAAATCGTGTGCAAGCGCGCCTATGGCGAGACCGACTACGGCAGTGGTGTCGCTGTGAACGACAACACCCTCTATGGCTTGGCCTCGGTGTCGAAGGCAACCGGCACGCTGAGCGCGGTGATGAAAGTGTTTGACGACGGCAAGTTCCACCTTGATGACAAAGCCAGCAAGTTCATTCCTGGGCTGCGCGATGGCGACAAAAACGATATCACGTTCCGCGAACTGCTCTATCATGAGACAGGCATGCCCCCTTCATTGAGCATGTGGCTGATGATGATGGATAAAGACTCGTACAACGGCCAACTGATTGCAGGCGCTCCCGATGATAACCATACCATTAAAATCATGGACGGCGCCTACGGGCACAGGGATGCACGCTTGCGCACCGATATCCTCTCGACCCGGCAGACCGATGAATTCAACATCGCCATAGCCGATGGCCTGTGGGGTGGGAGAGTGACTTATGATTCGATCATGCAACGCATCTACCATGCCGATTTGGGCGACAAGCGTTATTTGTACAGTTGTCTCAATTTCTCGCTGTTGGCCGACGCTGTGCAACGCATCAGCCACGCTCCGCTCAATTACTTTGTGAACAGTTACATTTTTGCCCCACTCGGCGCCTATCACACCCTTTACCGCCCACTGTCGAAATTCTCGCGCGACCAGATAGCCTACACCGAGGTCGATACCTATTTGCGGCGTCAGCATATCCATGGATATGTGCACGATGAGTTGGCGGCCTTCTCTGGCGGTGTGCAAGGCAATGCAGGATTGTTCTCCAACGCCAATGACTTGGCCAAGTTGTTCCAGATGTGGCTAAACGGCGGCACCTATGGCGGAGTGCGTTTCTTCAAGCCATCGACCGTGGATGTGTTCACCACCCAGAAGAGCCCCAACAGTCACCGTGGCTTGGGCTTTGACAAACCCGTGGTGGGCAATCCCAAAGCCTCGAACACTTGCGATGAGGCTACCGCCGAAACCTATGGGCACACGGGCTTCACTGGCACTTGTTTTTGGGTGGATCCCAAGAACGACATGTTCTATATTTTCTTGAGCAACCGTGTGAGTCCGTCGCGCAACAATCCGGCTTTCACGCGAATCAGCGCGCGTAGCCACATACAGTCGCTTATCTACAAAAACATCGAAAAATGAACAAACGAACAATACCCATCCTGCTGACAACGCTCGTGATCGTGCTCACCACTGGCTGCAAAGAGAACTATTCCAACGGAGAGAAAGTGGGCACTCTCATAGAATTTGCCAAAAAAGGCGTGATATGGGATTCGTGGGAAGGTCGCCTGAATATGACCCAGACGGGCATGAACACTGGCGGTGACCCATTCTCGTTCTCTTTTGACAACGACCGCAGCGATCAGGACTCGTTGGTGTCGCTGCTCTACCAGGCCCAGATTGATGGCTGGAAAGTAAAAATCAAGTACCATGCCGTGTGGGGCTTTAAGAACTTCTTCAGCAACCGCGGTGAGACCGATTACTTTATCGATGATGTGACCGTGCTTGACCGTGACTTCTCCAACGTGATGAAGCGCATGGTCGACGGTGACCGTTCAGGCAGAGTGGTTGACACGGTGTGGGTGGTAATAGATAAATCACAAATCAAACCATAAGTATGAAAAAATTCGTTTATATCATTTTGGCTGCAGTGCTGGCGGTAGCCTGCAGTTCCAAGGGAGACTACAAAATCACGGTCACCTTTCCCGATGCTTCTTACGATGGCGACACCTTGTTCCTGACAAGTTACGACAGTGGCGACACGTTGTCCCAGGCCGTAGTTGCCAATGCTTGCGCTGCCATTGATGGCGAGGTTGAGGGTTCGTTCATGGCCCGCTTGCTGGTACATGGTGAGCGCATGGGTTTCGTAGTGGAAAAAGGCAAAATTGCCATTCTGTGGCAAGATGGGCTTGCTACAGGCACTCATTTGAATCAAGCACTCAATGATTTGGACAAACGGTTGGAAGAGTTGGGTGACAACGATTCGCTGATGGTTGAGGCGTTCAATCGGGCATATCACGAGAATGTCAACAATGCTATCGGTCCTTGGGCGTTTAATTACTACTTGATGTATAACGAGTTCAGCAGCGCCCAGATAGATTCGCTGTTGAAAGAATTGCCTGCTGGTTACCGCGACTTGAAGCGAGTGCAGAAAGCCATCAAGTTTGCCGGGCAACATGAACTCACAGCCCCTGGTAAGCCTTACAGCGACTTTTCTAACAGCAAGGGTGAAAAACTGAGCGATCACATCAGCAAGGACAAAATCAATATCGTGGATTTTTGGGCCAGTTGGTGCGGACCCTGCCGTCGTGAGATTCCCAACCTGCAGCAAATAGTTGCAAAGTATGGTGATAAAGTGAACGTGGTGGGAGTTGCCGTGTGGGACAAGCCCGACGACACCCATAAAGCGATGGGAGAACTCAATATCACATGGCCCGTCATAGAAGGAGGTGCGAATTGGACCGAACCCACCGACCTGTACGGTGTGAGCGGAATTCCCCACATCCTGGTGATTGCCGGTGACACCATTGTTGACCGTGGTTTGCAAGGCGAGGAATTGACCCATTTGGTTGAGAAACTTGTCGCAAACAAACAATAATTTCAGACTGTTTCAGAGGAAGTATTGAGAATCATGAGAAAATTCTTTGTTTTGATGTTTGTTGCCTGTATGGCTGTTTCTCTTGCGGCCCAAGAGAAAACCAATAAGGTGTCGGACTTCATGAACAACCTGTCGAGTCGGTTCTGGTTTAGCGGTTACGCCTTGGTCGATTACTCTTATAATGACCAAGCATCGCCAAGCAACGAGTTCAAGGTGAACAAAGTGGTTGCGATGGTAGATTTCACTGTTTTCCCCAAGGTGCATGCTTTTGCGATGTTTCACTTCACTTCGCCATCGCTGCTTGAGGCTTGGGCCAGTTACACACCCTGCAAAGAGTTTGGCGTGAAGGCCGGTCAGTTCAAGACCCCTTTCTCGCTGGAGAATCCATTGTCACCCACTGTGCTGGAACACATCTACGAGAATG
>CACZNP010000055.1 GCA_902782545.1 uncultured Bacteroidales bacterium | reverse complement strand
TACTAACCATTAAAAAACAAACCGATTTATGAAGAAATTATTTTCTTTACTCCTAATGACTCTCCTGGCTACAGCCTTTGGATGGGCGACAACCATTGAAAAGACAATGGATGCAATCGCTACAGCCAACCACTGGCAAAGTGCCTCTGGAAGTGGAACGCAGCCTTGTTACACATCTTTTGCCATGGATGACTTCATTACGATTTCCACAACTGGCACACCCAATTGTGGCTCGTATTGGGCTAATAGTGGAGACTGGCGTCTCTACCAAAACAAGGATGGTAACGTGATTGTGACTGCAGCCGATGATTGCACCTTGCAATCTGTGACCTTTACTTTCAACACCCAGAACAGTGGCCAGTTGCTCGACCCCAACGGAAACAGTGTGACCAGCGGTTCAGCAGTAACCATAAGTGGAAATTCTGTCACCTTCACAGTGAGCGCACCACAAGGTACGAACAATGGTCAAATTCGCATCAAGACGATTTCGGTGACTTACAAAGAAAGTGAAACAGCCCTTAAAGCGCCCACCATCCTGCTCAATGGCAAGGCACCCAAGACTCAGTACCTGACCACAGAGTTGCCCCTGACGCTCACCGTCACAAGCAACAACGGGGTAGCAACCCCCGACTTCTGTTATTCTTTCTCCGGTCCAGACTGGCACACGGGGTTCTCTACCAGTGCAAAAACGCTGGATTTGGGTGATAACGAGATGAGCGACCTGAAGTTGGGAAGCAACACACTCTATGTGCAGGAATTTGTCAACAATGTGAATTCCGCATGGGCTACCGCCACCTTTGTGGTGAAAGAGCCCGCACAGACTCTCACCAGCCTGGCAGATGTCAACGCACTTGCAGATAACTCCGAGTTCACATTCGGTGCCAACACGGTGGTGCTCGGCAAGAAAAACCAAAACCTCTACATTGCCAATACCGACAATGCAGCGGGCATAATGGTGTACAATGCTTCAGGAAATTGGGGCGACAGTTTCGTTTTTGGCGCTGTCATTGATTCCAACTGGAGCGGTAAAAAGACCACTTTTCGCGGTCAGCCCGAAGTGACTAACGCCACCCTCACCTTGACAGGCAATAACACTACGCCCCCCCTGTTTGAGGCCACTATCGATGATGTGAAGAACATTGCCAACTACAGCCGTTACGCCGTGTTGCGTGGCGTGACCTACAATGGCTCAAAATTATCTAAAGACGGCAACACAGTGGCCGTCTACGATCAGATTGGCGGTGACATCCCCACCGACTTCGATGGTAAGACCTACGATGTGATTGGAGTTATCGGCAAGTATGACGATAACTACCAGTTCTGGCCGATTTCATTCAACGAAGTGATTGTCGACTGGCAGGCTCCCGTCATCACGGTGACCCCCAACAAAGAGGAATACCTCGTGGGTGACCAAATCACCATCAGCATTGCCAACCCCAACGATGACGAGGACGCACAAATCTACTACACCCTCGATGGCACAGAGCCTACTATCAATTCGGAAGTTTTCGGCCAAGACCTGCAGGTCACACTCAGAGAGGCTGGCACTTACACCATCAAGGCCTTTGTGCTCAGCACCGATGAGACCCAGCAAAGCGCCACAGTGACCAAGTCGCTCACAGTGGCCGACGGTCCGCTGACCAAACTGGCCGAGGTCAACGCACTTGCCAACAACGATGTCTTCATTTTCAGCGCTCCGCTCACTGTCACGGCCAACCAACTGTCGGACAACAACCGCTATGTGTATGTGATCGATGACGACGGAACAGGTGGCTTGTTCTACAATGTGGCTGATCTGGCCGACGTAACCCCTGGCACCACTCTTTCCGGAACTTGGGAAGGTACCTTCAAAATCTTCAATAGTCTGCCCGAGATCACCCGTGCCGAAGGCATCGAAATCGGCGAGGCCGGTGAAATCACTTACGATGACCTCGCAGTGGGGGATGTCAACAGCGACGTCTTGAATAACGTGGTGTGGCTGCGTGGTGTCACCATCAGCGATATCAATGGCAGCGACTTCAAGATTAATGAAACTTTGGCTGGACGCAACACCTTTGACAAGGAATTTGAGGCTGGTCGTTACGACATTCTGGGAGCCGTTGGCATATTCAGAGAGAATATCCAATTCCAACCCATCCAACTCAACAAAGTCAGTGAGCCTCGCGTGGCCATCGTGGGTAACTGCGAAGAACTGGGCAATTGGGCTCCGGAGGATGCCATAACTCTGACTGCCAGTGGCGAAAACACCTATTCCATCACTCAAACTTTGCCATCCGGTGTCAAGTTCAAGTTCCTCTACTACGAGAACGGAAGTGGCAACGAACAGTGGCTGGGTGGTCAAGACGACTACAATGTAGGCTATTTCGGAATCACTGAAAGTTTGTTGGGACGTCCCATTAACCTTGTTAATGGCGCCGACTTCCAAATTGACGTTCCCGGCACATGGACGTTCACCGTCAACACTGCCAATCCTATGACCGTTACCGTCACAGGACTGTGGCCCGCCACTCCGCTCTATGTGGTGGGTAGCACCGAGGCTTTGGGCGGTTGGGCAACTGAACAGGCCAAAGAAATGACCATCAACGAGGATCATTCCTACACCTATTTGCTCACTACCGAAGAAGACAACGTTGAGTTCAAGGTTCTCACCTCACAAGAGGATGGATGGAACAAACCCTACTACGGACCTAATGGAAATCTTACTCTGGAACTGAACGAGGCTGCAAATATGGTACAGGGAGGTAGCGGCAACTTCATAATTGCCGAGGCTGGAACCTACAGCATCAATATCAACGCCGCAAAAACTCAACTTGTGCTCAAGAAAGAGAAGGCTCCCGTCGTGGTGGTTGAAGGCTGTGGTGTGTATGAACGCATCACCAGCAGCGATGCATTGGAGGCTGGCCACCGCTATCTTATCGTGGATGAGGAAGCCAGCGTGGCTGCCGGTGCCGTGGAAAATGAAGGCAAGTACCTTGTGGATGCCAATGTGACAATCCTCAACAACCGAATCGATGCCACCGATACCCAAGCCACCGTGTTTGTGCTTGAGGGCGAAGATCTCAGTTGGCTGCTCAAGAGCGAGTATGGCTACCTCTTCTCGGGTGCAAACAAGAATATGCACTTTGAAGAGGAGGGTTCTGCACTGGACATCAACTTCGATGAAACAAGTGGTGCAGCGGCCATTGATTTCTCCACCCCGGGAATAATTCTTTACAATGCCAATAACCCGCGCTTTACAACCTACACCAGCACCCCCAACGCAAAAATGCGCATCCCGTTCCTGTACAAGGAACTCATGGAAGTACCCGTGATTGAGACAACTCCTATGGCGACCATCCTCACCGAGGGCGAAGAAGACAGCGAGTACACCGTGGGCGAAGCATTGGCAGTGGTCAAGGTGAAAGGAAACAACAATGTGTATGTGACCAATGGAACCAACTACATGTACCTGCTCGTGGGTGATGACATCGTTGGCAAGTTCCAAGAGGGCAAGAAACTGCCCGCAGGAAGCGTGACAGGTACGCTCGCCGACCGTGACACCTATCCCGCTCTGGTGGTCGAGAACTTTGGCAGCACTACTGTCAACAACGAAGACATCGATGCCGACATCCAGGTTATCGACATGACCACCAATCTTGTGGCACAGGTTCAACCCAGCCAAGTGGTGACCGTGACCGGATACTGGGACGGCAACGCTCTGCGCGCCTATAGTGAGGCTCCTCAAGGACAAAGTATCATTGTCGATGCTCCTGAAAGTTGGACTGTGGGTTCGGCCTACACAACAACAATGGCTATCTACCTGAACGAGCCTTGGGAGGCCGATGCTCCTTCCGGTGCTCCTGCACGCGCAAAGGCCGACGATGACCTCGCCTTCCAGAACCTGCGTGGCGAACTCATCAGTTTTGAGATTCCCACTGCAGTCACCGAGTTGAACACAAGCGCCGATGTGAAGAATGTGCAGTATGTCAACGTGGCTGGCCAGGTGAGCGACCGTCCGTTCAACGGTGTGAACATCGTGGTGACCCACTACAACAACGGCACGGTGAAAACCACCAAGTTGGTGAAGTAATCAACCTATCCCTTTCATAAAAAAGGTGACCCACAAAACTGGGTCACCTTTTTGTTTTTACCCCGACAAAGAACCCCAAAAAACAATGGCATTCTTTGTCACAATCAAAAACTAATTTGTAACTTTGTTGCGGGCAAGCGATGGCGTGGGCCACATCACTTCTCAGGGAAATAGTTTTCGATTTTTTGATGAACCAACCATATTTACTAACCATTTAAAAACAAACCGATTTATGAAGAAATTGTTTTCTTTACTTCTGATGACGCTCATGGCCGTAGGGGCATGGGCCACAGATGTGACGTTCTCTGATTTCGCGTTCAGCAATTGGACCGAAGTCACCAAAGAGAAGGACTACACAATGACTGCCGATGGCGTGACACTGGAAATCACAAACGGCACCAACACCAACAACCCGATTTCGGCCACTCCACTGAACAATCCGCTTCGCATCTACAAAGGATACGACTTGACGGTGTCGGCAAGCAGCAACATCACGGCGGTGGAGTTTACCATTGCGGGTGACTACTCGGCCACCAACCTGTCGGTGAACGG
>CACZNP010000054.1 GCA_902782545.1 uncultured Bacteroidales bacterium | reverse complement strand
GTGGAGACCATCAAGCAAGCGTTTGAATGATTGACAAATAACAACTCTCAAGATATGGTGACTGATTTTTTCAAAAAACTGTTTCTTTACAGCGCCGGACACACCTACAGCAACCTGTCGCGCTTGTTTCTGCGCTTGTTCACCGGGGTGATGTTTCTGCAACTGTGCATTCGCCAAATGCTGCACTTCGAGGAATTGGCGCCCACTTTTCATGGCATCCTGGGCCTTTCGCCCGAGGGGTCGATGTCGTTGCTGCTGGTGGTGGAGTTGCTGTGCGCCGCTTTTATCATTGTGGGCCTGCTCACACGCTTTGCCGTGTTGCCCCCCATGGTGATCATGTGCATTGCCGAGGAGGCCATCTTGTCGTCGCAAGGGGTAGTGGCCGTCCAGTTATTCAATTTCCAGCCTGGCTATCCGGTGATGTTTTTGGGCGTGTTTTTCTACATCCTGCTGGCCGGTCCAGGGAAAATCTCGCTCGACTATGTCATTGCGGCATATTTGGTAGAAAACAACGACGATAACGACGTTTTGGAGAAAGCATGAGCATAGCGGTACTCATATCGGGAGGTGTCGACAGTGCGGTGACCGTACATCGGCTGGTGGAACAGGGAGAGCGCGATTTGCATCTGTTCTACATCCGCATTGGCATGGACAATGGTGAGGGCGACTGCTCGGCCGACGAGGACATCGAGATGTGTACGCTCATCGCTCGCCGTTATGGCCTTCCCTTCGATGTGGTTTCGCTGCATCAGGAGTATTGGGACAATGTCATGGAGTATGCCCTGCGCACAGTTCAGGCAGGCCTGACGCCCAATCCCGACATGATGTGCAATCGCATGATCAAGTTTGGCTACTTTGAGCAGCGCTGGGGCAAGAACTTTGACATGACAGCCACAGGCCACTATGCCACCACCGATGTGGTGGATGGGGTGAAGTACCTGGCCACGGCGGTCGATCCCGTCAAAGACCAGACCGATTTCCTGGCTCAAATCACCGGCGAGCAGTTGGCTCATCTCATGTTCCCCATCGGCAGTTTGCCCAAAGAGGAGGTGCGCCGCATCGCCGCACAGGTGAATCTGCCCAATGCCTACCGTCGGGATAGCCAAGGCATCTGTTTCTTGGGCCAAATCAACTACAACGACTTCATCCGTCGCCACCTGGGAGTCAAGACAGGCCCCATCATCGAGATAGAGACCGGTCGCAAACTGGGAGAGCACCAAGGCTACTGGTTCCACACCATCGGACAGCGCAAGGGGCTTGGGTTGAGTGGTGGCCCGTGGTATGTGGTGAAGAAGAACGTACAGGACAATGTGCTGTACGTTTCACGTGGCTATGACACCGAGCGGCAATATGGCCGCATCTTGCATCTTGATGAAATGCACTTCATCAGTGGCAATCCCTGGCCGCAAGCCTCAGGTCCAGTGGATATCATGTTCAAAAACCGGCACACTCCCTTGCTGCTCAAGGCCCGATTCACGCACCTTCGGGATGCGGAGTGGGTGATTGAAAGCAGTGAGGATGTGCAAGGCATTGCTCCTGGCCAGTTTGCCGTGGTCTATGATTCGGTGGGCCATTTGTGCTATGGCAGCGGAGTGATTGTCAGTGACAAAATATGAAGAGTTATCGGAGTTCAACATAAGTGTATGGAAAACGAGGAAAAAATAAAACTCAATGTGGTGGGTATCAGCCGCAGCCAAGTTGCCGCCGGCGCTTACGCCTTGCTGCTGGAAGATCCTGATACAACCCGGCGCATCCCCATTGTGGTGGGTGTGGCCGAGGCACAATCCATAGCCATCAGACTGGAGAATGTGATCCCTCCGCGTCCGCTGGCTCATGATTTGGTGACGAGCATGTTCCACGCATTTGGAATCACTCTCGACTATGTGGTCATCGACAACTTCAGCGATGGTGTGTTCACCAGCAAGTTGCACCTGTCGCAGCAGGGTGTGGAGACCGACCTCGACGCCCGCACCAGCGACGCTGTCGCCATCGCGCTGCGCACCGATGCCCCCATCTACACCAGTGAGCGTGTGCTGGAGCGCACCAGTTACCGCCCGCATGCCGAGGGTGAAGGTGGCAAGCCCGCCACGCTGAAACTTGAGGATTTGCCTCTTGACCGCTTGCAGCGTCGCCTTGAGCATTATGTGGAGCGCGAGCAATATGAGCGTGCCGCCGAGATACAAAAAATCATTGCGTCGAAGACCAATCCCGGTTCCAAAGAGGCCGAATAATCAGTAGAAATGTGTATTTTTGCATAATATTTATCACTAACCAATAACGGAGATTATGAAAAACTTGAAATTGAGACTTATCGTGATGAACTTCCTGGAGTTTGCTGTCTGGGGAGCCTACCTCACATCGATGGGTGGTTATCTGGCCACACACGGTTTGGCCAACAACATTGGCTGGTTCTATGCTGTGCAAGGCGTCGTGTCGCTGTTCATGCCCGCTTTGTTGGGAATCGTTGCCGACCGTTGGATACCGGCTCAAAAGGTGCTGAGCCTGGCGCACACCATTGCCGGTGTGTTCATGGCCTCGGCAGGCTATTATGCCATGACCAGTGGCGATGCCGTGCAGTTTGCACCGTTGTTTACGCTCTACACCATCAGTGTCGCATTCTTCATGCCCACCATTGGCTTGGCCAACTCGGTGGCCTTTAATGCGCTGACCAAGGCTGGAATGGACACGGTGAAGGACTTCCCGCCCATTCGCGTGTTTGGCACCATTGGTTTCATCTGCTCCATGCTCACCGTCGATTTCACGGGTCTGCAGCACACTTTCGGCCAGTTCTTCGTTTCGGGTGGTCTCAGTTTGGTGCTGGCCGCCTATGCTCTGACCCTGCCCAACTGCCCGGTTTCGAAAGAGCAGAAGAGTCAGTCGTGGGTCGACATCTTCGGGTTGCGTGCCTTCGCGCTGTTCAAGAACCCGCGTATGGCCATTTTCTTCATTTTCTCGATGTTGCTGGGTGTGTCGTTGCAAATCACCAACGGCTTCGCCAACCCGTTCCTGACGGCCTTCGGCAATCTGCCGCAATATGCCGAGACCTTTGCCGCACAGCATGCCAATGCCCTGATTTCGCTCTCGCAAATCAGTGAGACGTTGTGCATCCTTCTCATCCCGTTCTGCATGAAGCGTTTCGGTATCAAGAGCGTGATGCTCATCGCCATGTTTGCATGGGTGTTCCGTTTTGGTTTCTTCGGCTTGGGAAATCCTGGCATGCCAGGCGTTATCCTGTTCGTTCTTTCGTGTATCGTTTATGGTGTGGCATTCGACTTCTTCAACATTTCGGGAGCCCTCTATGTTGACCAGCAGACCGATGAGTCGATCCGTAGCAGTGCCCAGGGTTTGTTCATGATTATGACCAACGGCATCGGAGCCACCATCGGCACGCTGAGCGCCCAGGCCATTGTCACACACTTTGTGAACTCACAGACCGAGCCTGCTGCCATCATCAGTGGATGGAGCACATCGTGGTATATCTTTGCCGCCTATGCCTTAGTGGTGGCAGTGTCTTTCATGCTCATTTTCAAG
>CACZNP010000053.1 GCA_902782545.1 uncultured Bacteroidales bacterium | reverse complement strand
TTTAATACCCAAGAGCGAGAAAAGCCACGCCCGCACAGGGTCATTCCCATCGTCACACTCGGCCACCGGATGGGCACTTGCGCTGATCCTGGTTGAATTGGACCCCGCGCACCAAGACGCCATTTTGATGCACGGCTACGAGTATGGACAGAGCCGCGTCATCGCCGGTTATCACTACCAGAGCGATGTGGATGCGGCACGGCTTGCTGCGGCTGCGGCTGTGGCGCGAATTCACGCCGAGCCACAGTTCGAAGAGCAGATGAGGAAAGCCCGACTCGAATGGCGCTGACAACCGGGAAGACCTTTTTTCTGGAAGAAACAAAACCATTTCTCATTACCCATAATGTTTCATGCGGGCTTTTGCCAAATTCACAGGCAAAAACGCCCTATCAGTTAGAACAAGGATAGGTACCTGTTTTTTCGAAATATTTTTGTACCTTTGTCATCATTTTTACTATGCAAAGGGGTGATAAACGTTGAAATTGATTCCCGAATCCTGAAGATTTGCCCCGAGATGCAAATCGGAGCAATCAATGCCTGTGTGGTGAACTCCGCCACCAGCGACGCGTTGTGGGCCGAGATTGAACGCGAGGCTGCAATCATCGGTGAGCGTTACCAATTGCTCGAAGTGAACAGCCGCCCGGCGATCGCTGCCACCAGGCGACTCTACAAGTCGCTCGGAAAAGACCCCGGGCGCTACCGGGTAGCCAGCGAGCAGTTGTGCCGGCGCATCATCAAGGGCCTTGGACTCTACCGGCTCACAGCCCTCGTCGACATCACCAATCTTGTCTCGTTTGCCACGGGTTATGCCATCAGTGGCTTGGATGCCGACAAGATTGAGGGCGACACCCTGCGCATGGGTGTGGGAATGGCAGGAGAGCAGTACTGCGGCATCGGGCGAGGACCGTTGAACATCGAGGGACTGCCCGTTTACCGCGACGACCGTGGCGGTGTGGCAACCCCCACCAGCGATGAGGAACGCACCAAGTTCACCCTCGACACCCATCGCGTTCAAATCAACATCAACGCATTTGCTCCCGAGGTGCCTCTGCCTGAGGCGGTTCAATGGACCGCACAATTGCTCGAGCGGTATGCACGCGCCACACAAATCGAAACCAAAATCTTTACTTTTTGAATAAACCCACCATGAAAGTTCTTCCCATCATCGAAAAAAACATCAACTCCCGATACATCGACGAAGTGGCACGCTGCCTGGAGGATGGCGGCATCATCATCTACCCCACCGACACGGTTTACGCGCTCGGATGCGATGCAATGAACAATCAAGCCATTGAGCGCATTTGTTCCATCAAGGAAATGAAGTCGGCCAAGACCAACCTCTCCATCATCTGCTCCGACATCTCGGAAGTGGCGCAGTATGCCAAGTTCGACAATGTGCAGTTCCGCCTGATGAAAAGCAATCTGCCTGGGCCCTTCACTTTCATTTTCCCTGCGCTCTCCAAGTTGCCAAAAGCGTTCAAAGGACGTCGCACTGTGGGAATCCGCATACCTCAAAACGAGATAACATTGGCCATTGTGCAGGCTTTGGGAAGGCCCATCCTCACCACATCGGTGCCTGGGCGAGATGAGGACTACCGTTGCGAGCCCGAACTCATGGCCGAAGCACATTCCTCAGTGGTGGACATTGTGGTGGATGCCGGCCGCGGTGAACTCATCCCTTCGACCATCGTCGACTGTACCGGCGATGAGCCCGAAATCATCCGCCAAGGCAAGGGCGAATTGGAATGAAAGAATCATAAAGATTTGCAAGTTACACTTCAAACCATCAGAGCAATCCGAGTTCTTTTCGCATATTTCTCACACCTTAGCAATAGGAATCAAGCATTGGTCGCAAATAAGGGAACCGCGTTTACAAGGGTCATTGCAATTGTTACAGATAAGACATCGTAATGCACTGATTCACAGGAGACATAAAAACAAATTGTTACATCCAATTATTTGGATGTGACGGGGTTCCCATTGTATCTTTGCAAAGGGGAATAATCCCTCTTAACCTAATGAATTCTGCGATATGCGCAAAACATTCTTTTTATTGTTTTTCATTATTGCAGCGCCCATGATTTTTGCTGGTGTGTTGGCAAATCCACCAGGAAATCAAATCGTCATTCAAAGCACGGGTGGCCATCACACCGAGTACAACATCCCGGCGTATCTGCCCGAGGTGTGGTACGACGAGGACGCGTGGACGCTGCTCGTGCAAGGA
>CACZNP010000052.1 GCA_902782545.1 uncultured Bacteroidales bacterium | reverse complement strand
GCAAAATTAGTGCAAACCGAGCGCAGAACAAAATGAGAAACGAAGTTTTTCATTTTTTTATGCCGAGGTGCCGCCTAATTTCGAGGTCAACAGGCCTCAACATAGTGCAAACCGAGCGCAGAACAAAATGAGAAACGAAGTTTTTCATTTTTTTATGCTGAGGTGCCGCCTAATTTCGAGGTCGCCAGGCCTCAACATAGTGCAAACCGAGCGCAGAACAAAATGAGAAACGAAGTTTTTCATTTTTTTATGCCGAGGTGCCGCCTGATTTCACGGATTCTGACCACAACATTAGTGCAAGTTGAGAGCAAAAGTGAATTTATTTGCGATTTGCCGAGGCGTTGCGATGTCATCCATTCAAAAAACGGGGACACGGCCTCATGACCCCGTGTCCCCATTACAGTGCAGTCCAATCGATGTGGTTTACCAAATGGTAACCCGATCTTCAGGGCTGCGATACATTTTTTCACCTGGCTTGATGTCGAAAGCCTTGAAGAAAGGCTCGAGGTTGCGTATGGCCACATTCACACGATTCACGCCAAGTGAGTGCGGATCCACCTTGGTGCGTCGCAGGATTTCCTCTTTGGTGATATTGTTGGCCCACACATTGGCATAACTCAAGAAGAAGCGCTGGTCGGGAGTGAAACCGTCAATGAGTTCATTACCCTTGCCTTGTGCGGTTTTCTTGAATGCACTGTACGAAACGCGGAGCCCGCCATGGTCGGCAATGTTTTCACCCATAGTGAACTGTCCATTGGCATGCACATCATCGGCGACAATTTCGGCGCTGTATTGTGCGCCCAATTTGTCGGCCAGTACCTTGAACTTCTCGGCATCTTCGGGGGTCCACCAGTCGACCATGTTTCCGTTGTGGTCAAAGTTGCGGCCTTGATCATCGAATCCGTGCGTCATCTCGTGTCCAATCACCACGCCAATGGCTCCATAGTTCGAAGCATCATCGGCATCGGGATCGAAATAGGGTTTTTGCAAGATGGCAGCAGGGAAACAAATTTCGTTGCTGCTGGGCTCATAATAGGCATTCACTGTTTGCGGTGTCATGTACCAACGGTCTTTGTCAACGGGCTTGTCGAGTTGCGAAAGTTCGTACTCGGCAGCGAAGATGCGGGCGTTCTTCACATTTTCCCAATAGGACTTCGAAGCATCGATGTCCAATCCGCTGTAGTCACGCCACTTGTCGGGGTAGCCAATCTTAACAGTGAAACTGTTGAGTTTGACCAATGCATTCACCTTGGTCTTTGGGCTCATCCAGGTGAGTCCTGCGATATGCTCGCCGAGCGCCACTTTTAGATTGTCGACCAGTCGTTGCATTTTCTTCTTGGAGTCGGCAGGGAAATACTTTTCCACATAGAGTTGTCCAACAGCCTCTCCGAGCAGGTAGTTGGGAATATTCAATGCGCGTTTCCATCGAGGTTGCATCACCTTCTTTCCGCTCATTGCGCGACTGTAGAAGTCGAAGTTGGCTTGGATGAAATCATCGCTCAAATAAGGCGCTGCTGCATCCACATATTTGAAGATGAGGTAATCCTTGATTACTTGATCCTTGAGCGTGCTGAGTAATGTGTTCACACAGTCAAGCGAGAGGGGCTGGAATACACAGACCCGTTTCACATCGTTGCAGCCGAGTTCCTTGAAATAGGTGTCCCACTTGATGGCGGGATAGCGCTCCTTGATTTGTTCCAGGGTCATGATGTTGTACAGGCGGCTATAGTCGCGGGTTTCTTCCCGTGTCATGGCCACACGTGCCAACTGAGTCTCAATGTTCATCACGTTTTGTGCTGCTTTCTTGGCATCGTTTTTCTTGTAGCCAAGAAGTACGAACAGGCGATTGATGTAGTCAACATAGGCCTTTCGGACGGCAGTTGTGTTGGCATCCGTGTCAAGATAATAGTCACGGTCACCCATGCCTATTCCACCCTGCGTGAGGTAGAACAGGTTGTCGTTGCTGCTCTTGAGGTCGGCCATGACGTTGCCATCGAAGAATGCACCGGCCACGCCCTTGTGTAACCAAGCGATGATCGTGGTCCATTGTGCTGGAGTGGCATACTTGATAAGAGCCAAATCGCCAGCCAAAGGCGCTTTTCCCTCGTTGTTCAGGCGCACGCTGTCCATGCCCAGAGCATAGAGGTCGCCCACTTTCTGTTTGACGCTGCCCTGTGGGTTGCCGGTGCCAAGCGAAGTGATGATGTCTTTGACTTGTTCGCGACTGTTCTCAGCCAATTGGTCGAAAGTCCCGAATCGTGCATACTGCGGGTCGAGCGGATTGGCTTTCATCCATCCGCCACAGGCATAGAGATAGAAATTCTCGCCTGGGCTCACTGTTGGGTCGAGGTTGCTGCGATCCACGCCTTTCTCAAGATTACCTGCGCTCATTGTCAATGCTGCAAATGTTACCAATAATACGATTTTTCTCATGATAGTTATAGTTATTGATTTTTGATTGTTTCCCATTCCTCGCTTGCTCTCTCCCACTCTGTCATCACTTGTTCCAACTCATTGTTGAGGGTTGCATGTCGTTGGTAGATGTTGGGGTCGCTATTGGAGCCTTGAGACAAGGAGTCCTCAATGGCTTTTATGTCGGTTTCCAGTTGGCCAATGCGTTGTTCCAGTGTCTTTACCCGTTTCTCGGCCTGCCGCACCATGCGTTCATGTTCCTTTTGTTCTTGATAACTGAGTCGGCCCGCACTCACTGTTTGCCCCGCATGTTCCTCGATCACTGCTGGGGTCTTTGCCTCCAATTGATGCAAGTCGTCGAGTTGTTTTTTCTCAAGGAACTCATAGATTCCGCACAGGTGTTCACGCACTTTGTGATTTCCGAACTCATATACTTTTTCAACCAGTCCATCGAGGAAGTCACGGTCGTGGCTCACCACGATGAGCGTTCCGTCAAAATCCATCAAGGCCTCCTTCAGGATGTCCTTGGTTCGCATGTCCAAATGGTTTGTGGGTTCGTCGAGGATGAGCAGGTTCACGGGTTGCAACAGGAGGCGGATCATTGCCAATCGGCTTTTCTCGCCACCCGATAGCACTTTTACCTTTTTGTCGGCGGCTTTGCCTCCAAACATGAAAGCCCCCAGAATATCGTTGATGCGTGTGCGTATCTCGCCTGTGGCCGCATAATCGATGGTATCAAACACCGTGATGTCCCCATCGAGCAGTTGCGCTTGATTTTGGGCATAATACCCAATTTTGACGTTATGGCCAATCTTCATTTCGCCATCAAACGGGATTTCTCCCATGATGCATTTGACCAACGTGGATTTTCCGGCACCGTTCTTCCCAACAAACGCCACTTTCTCGCCTCGTTTGATGGTGAATGTGACGTCATTGAACACATTCAGCGCGCCGTAGTCTTTACTCACCTCATTGGCAATCACAGGGTAGTCGCCCGAGCGCGGAGCGGGTGGGAACTTCAGTCTCAGGCGAGAGTTGTCCACCTCGTCCACCTCGATTCGTTCCAACTTGTCAAGTTGCTTGATGCGGCTCTGTACCTGTACGGCCTTGGTGGCTTTGTATCGAAACCGCTCGATGAAATCTTCGGTGTCGTGAATCAACTTTTGCTGGTTCTCATAGGCTCGCATTTGCTGTTCTACCCGCTCTTTTCTCAGTTCCACAAAGTGGCTGTAGTTCACTTGGTAATCATAGATGCGGCCCAACGAGATTTCGATGGTTCGGGTGGTCACGTGGTCGATGAATGCGCGGTCGTGACTTACAAGCATGAGCGCTCCCCGTCGCGCCTTCAAGAAATTCTCGAGCCACTGAATCGATTCAATGTCCAAGTGGTTGGTGGGCTCATCGAGCAGCAGCACATCGGGGCGTTGAAGCAGCAATTTTGCTATCTCAACCCGCATTCGCCACCCGCCGCTGAATTCACTTGTGGGACGGTCGAAGTCGCTCCGCTCAAACCCAAGCCCTATCAAGGTCTTCTCAATCTCGGCCTCGGCATTATCGCTTTGAAGCAGCGCCCGCAATTCGGTTTTTGCCGACAGGGTTTCGATCAAGTCGTTATATGGCTCACTGTCGTAATCAGTTCGTTCTTGCAACTGCGTTGTCAAGTGGTCGATGGTCGCATCCAAATCGTTGATGTGGCTGAAAGCCATCCCCGCTTCTTCTTTGACGGTGCGTGTGTCGGAAATCACCATTTGCTGAGGCAGATAGCCTATGGTCAAGTCTTGAGGAAGTGACACTGTCCCTGCTGTGGGAGATTGTTGCCCGGCGATAATCTTCATCATCGTCGACTTGCCGGCACCATTCTTGCCTACAAGGGCATTGCGGTCGCGCTTGTTGATAACAAAATTTATGCCATCAAACAGCGGTACGCTGCCAAATTCCACTTTTAATCCCTGTATAGAAATCATACTGCAAAATTAGTGCAAACCGAGCGCAGAACAAAATGAGAAACACAGTTTTTCATTTTTTATGCCGAGGTGAAGCCTAATTTCGCGAGTTCTACCGCAACATTAGTGCAAACCGAGTGAAATTACAATGCTATAATTATTTAGTGATTGTGGGCTTGTGGGCTTGTGGGCCCTGTTTTACTAACCATCCTGCCCCATTCCCAGATGTAATAAAGGTGCCGGGAAATCCCGACACCTTTGTGGTTGTAAATGTGCTTGTGGGCGATACTTGCCCCGCGGCATGGTCAATAGTTGCGGGCGAAAATCACG
>CACZNP010000051.1 GCA_902782545.1 uncultured Bacteroidales bacterium | reverse complement strand
TTTGCAATCGCCGCCCTGATGATGGGCAGCACCTCTTGCCTGAAAGACGACGCCAACAACGAACGGACCATACGCCCCACGTTTCTCACACGCTCCATCGACACACGTGTCAACACCATCGAAGGAACGACCCTGGGCACTTCGGCTTCGACCATCGTCATGGATCTCAACAAAAACACAATCACCATTTCGATGACCGCGAAAATCAGCGAAAGCAACACCGTCACTTTCCAAACCCCGGCCATGCCCTACACAAGAAGCGGAGGCACCGACAATGGCTACACGCTCGTTTTTGGGGCAGCCAGCGCTTCGGCAGGCAACTACACCATCACCGACGTGAAAGGCGCCTACGACCAGAACGGCTCCATCATGCTCTCGTGCACGGTGAACAGTTCCTACAAACTGGTGTGCATGAACGCACCGGTCTATTCCTACCTCACCATGACCTGCGAAGACTTCATCACCAGTTCGTCGGCGGCTGCCGTAGCCATCAACCTGAGCGACAGCAAGGCCATACTGGGCATCAGCCCCTTCCAAACCGAGAAGAATGGCAACATCATCCAAGAATTCATCCTGAAAGACCTCACCTTTGCCACCACCATGGCAGGATATAAGGCATCGGCCGACGAGGTCATCCCCACCGATGACACGGGGCAATCGCTCTCCGAGAACAAGGCGACCAACATTGTGGTGAACATGGAAAACATGGGAGCCACCATGACTGCCGACTTTGATTATGGAGGCCACACGGTTCACCTCGCCGGAAAGATGTTCAACAACGGATTCGTTCCCTTCTAAGGGATTGAAATAACTTGGGATTGGCAACTCGCGAAAAATACGATGAGCAACAAGTGGTGGAGCAACTGCACGACCCCACCACTTGCCGCGCAGCCTTTGGAAAGGTGATTGAGCACTACTCATCGCCGCTCTACTGGCAAATTCGCCGCATGGTCATCGACCATGACGACGCCAACGACGTGCTGCAAAACACATTCCTCAAAGCCTGGACCAGCATCGACAACTTCCGCGGCGACGCACGGCTCTCAACATGGCTCTACAAGATTGCCATCAACGAGAGCATCACCTTCATCAACAAGAAAAAAGTCATGGCACAAGTGTCGCTCGACGACGACGATTCCTTCCTGGTCAACTCGCTCGAGAGCGACCAGTGGTTCGACGGTGACCAGGCACAGACCCAACTTCAACGAGCCATCGCCAGCCTGCCGCAAAAACAGCGGTTGGTGTTCAACATGCGATACTACGACGAAATGAAATATGAGGACATGAGCGAGATCCTGGGCACTTCGGTGGGAGCGCTCAAAGCATCCTACCACCACGCCATCAAGAAAATTGAAACTTTTTTTTCGGAGCACGATTAAACCTTTTTCACACTCATCAGTCAAACCAGTGCAATGAAACAAGAAGAATCACAAATATTGAACCAGATTGGCAAGGAATCAGGATTCAAGGTTCCCGACAACTACTTCGAGGATTTCGGGAAACGCATGGAGAACATGCTGCCCGAGGTCGAGATTACCAATGTCAACGCCAAGCCTTCCACATGGTTGAGAATCAGGCCCTACGTCTACCTCGCCGCCATGTTTGCCGGTATCTGGTGCATGATGAAGGTGTTCAACAATTTCAACGGCACCGCCAGCAACCAACTGCGCGTCAACGAAATTGCAGCGGGCATTCAAGTGGAAAACAATGCCGAGGACTTCCTGATGATGGGCGGAGCAAGCGACTACGATGTCTTCTCCTACGAGGACAGCGTGGCCATGTCGATGGACGAACCGCTGCCCGACGTGAACCAACCCTAACACACCACCACAACTATGAAGAAAACTTTACTCCTTTCGGTCATCGCCCTCACAGCAGTCATCGGCGCCGCTGCACAAAACAACGGCAAATCCAAGTGGGCTTCCGAAATGCTCGAAGCCAAACACCGCATGATCATCGAGGAGGTGCAACTCACCATGACCCAGCAAGAGCAGTTCATGCCCCTCTACGAGGCCATGGAGAAAGAAATCTACCAAACCAACGTCGAGGCACGCAACCTGGCCACCAACATCGCCAAGAAAAGCAACCCCACCGACAGCGAGTACCTACAGGCTGCCACCGCACTGAGCAACGCCAAGGTGAAAGAGGGAGAAATCGAGGCCAAATACTTCAAAGAGTTCACAAAAATGCTCACAAAAAAGCAAATGTTCCAACTCAAACAGGCCGAAGCCAAATTCACCCGTTCCATGCTCACTCGCGGCAAGAAACCACAAGGCAAATAACTAACTTTACTCTATACTTTTTTGCGTCCCGAAGCATTTTCCACAAGAAACTGCCTCGGGATTTTCTTTCAACGCCGCCCAATCAGTCATTGCCGGGAACGTCTTCCATCCGGGTGCCCTTGCCAAGGATGGCTTGGTACAGACGCTTCAAGCCGAGCATGCTGTCCTGAATGGCTTCACGGAACTGGAAACCACCACGACGAACCATGCGCTCGTACTCGTCACGCGCTATGGCACGGTCACGAGGTGAGAAATCA
>CACZNP010000050.1 GCA_902782545.1 uncultured Bacteroidales bacterium | reverse complement strand
CATCGGTCATCGTCCACATGTTGGCCACCTTAGTGAATCCCGTGGGGCCGGCGTGTCCGATGTAACTGGCGAAATATTGCCCACGCTGCGACAACTCGGTCCAGTGTCGCTTTCCCTCGCTGGCTGTCCGCCGGTCGGCCGGTTTCTGCTCCTCATCGAGCGCCCGGGGGTACATGGGACAGAACACCTTGTTGACTTGCAATTGCGAAGCCAAGTCATTTTGGATGATTTCTGTGATACCCTCGGCCTGGAAGATGTGCATACCTTCGTCATAGTCGTCGCAAGTGATCATCACATTGTTGCGCCAAGTGCCGTAGTCGGGGTTGGCATACTGCTTGACGAGTTTGTCAACGAGGGTCTTTGCCTCGTCCTCGTTTTTGCAGGTCATGCGTCCAATGCCCAGCCTAAGCACATGGTTGGCACGTGCGATGCTGTCACCGGTTCCTTTGTCTCCGTCTTTGAGGTATCCAAAGAAGTCGTCGGTGGTGTAAGCCTTGCTCTCGGCGTGGCTCTCGGGCATCTCGAAGTTGACTACCGAGAATCCGTGAGTCTTGAGCAAGTTGCGATTGTCAAAAGTTCCCCCACCAAACATGAGCAAGTGCTGGAACTTATCTTGATTGGTGTCACGGTCGTAGAACATCTTGCACAACAACCTCACTGCCATGGGGTCGCGTCTTCCTGACGAGAACTCGTTGAACACTTGTTCCTGGTCGACAACAGCCACATGAATGCCATCCACCTGTTCATGCATTCGGGCAATGCGCTGTGCCTGGTCAATGAACAAGTTGTTGGTGACGATGAGCATGGTGGGCGGCTCCATGCTGTGAAGGTTTTGATTGGGTATTTGTTCCACCTGGGCCACTTTCTTGAGTGTGAGAGCAGGGTCAAAAGCCACGTATTGCGCGTAACGGCCTTGTGAAGCGGGCGCAAACGAGAGGTCATCGGTTTCCCAGGGAAGCATTGTCATGGCCTTGGGTCGCAGAACATTGTCGATGTTCCACACCATCGTGGTGGCACTGGCGTGGGGTAGTACCACACGGTCGGAGTTGCTGGGTGTGACAAAAGTCATGCGCACCTGATTGTCGTTGTTTTCGTCAATCACGTTCAGATGCTCATAGGTGATGATGACGTTGTCGAGTTTTGCTGAGTTGATGACACCGGTAGGAGAGTAAATACCCACTTCGACGGTTCCGCTGGGCTGTGGGTCGGCAAGGGTGACTTTTTTGTGTGGCTTGGCAATGTTATAGAATACCAATTCACCGGGCTTTGTGATGGTGGACGATGCCAGTGTGTAGCCCACGTCCTTGTGTTCGCTGCCCGAATTGATGTAGGTCTCGATGTAACTGGTGGCACTCACCTTCGCCCCTACCTCGGTGTGCACAACAATGTCGGCACTGCTGATGCCTGGCATGCTGTATTCAAACACGGCTTTGTTTACACCAATGTCCTCGCCGAGCAATTGCCGCCCCGAGAAACTGAGCGAGCACAACTCCCGCTCATGCCAAAAGTAGTCAAAACTGCTGGTGATGGGGGTTGACCCTACGTTGTCCGACGGGGGTAAGACCGGGATGGTGTCGTCCTGGGTTTGACTGTCGGTGAGGAAGTAAAACCCGTAGGACGAGTATCCGTTGAGTTCGCGTGTGAAATACGGTTCAGTGAGCGGGTTCACCAGGGTGAACGTTTCGGGCCCTTTTCCGTAGAATATGAGTTTGTCGTTACTGCGTAGCACAGGAATCACACTCAGGTCGTCGGGCTGACTGCCGTCGAGGCTGTAACTCATTTCAACCCCACCATACCCGAAAATGCTGACACTCTCGGGCGATGTGAATCCCATTTCGGTCAGTTCATCGTAGGTGATTTCGTAGATACCCGATTCGGGTACGGCAACTTTCACCCAGTGCCCCGAAGCCAGTTTTGAGTTGTCGGTGAAGTGCGTCGCATTGTAGGCATGTGTGTTTGCGGTTGATGCACATACCATTGTCAATCCGATGACTAATTGAATGATGCCTTGCTTTTTCATGTTGTTATCGCTGTGTGGCATGCAAGAAAGGTCATTTAACCCTCCTGCAATGATTATGCTTGGTTATTGATTGCTCTTGACAGTGTCCAGCACAATGAGGCGTTCCAAATTGGTTCCACCCCAACTGGTACCGTCGTTGAATGACCCGAAGTAGCGGTAAGCGCCAGGCTTGATGACATTGCCTTCAAGGTCGACGAGGTCCCAGTTGACAGGGAAGGAAGACGTTGTGGTGCTCCAGACCAAACTTCCCTTGTTGTCGGTGACCTTGATGGTGACGGGCTGATTGGTGTTGATGTCGTTTACGTCAAAGGTCACCTCCGAGCCAATGACGGCCATCAAATCGTTGGCCCTGATGGTGCCCTCGTTGGGCTGTCCCACGACAAACGAGATGGTGCGTGATGCTTTGTTCCCGACCACATCGTAGGCCGTGAAGGTGAGCGAATGCAGTCCTTCGCTCAGGTTGGTGAGCGGGAACGCCACGTCCAGTTGTTTTCCATCGTCGGCGCAGGTGATGTAGTTGGTAATATTCATATAGGTGTCGGCTCCTCCGTCAAGAGCGAGCGACACAGTGCCCAAAGACTTGGCTTGGGTATTGAACGCGCAATCGTCGGTAGCATGGATGTAGAGTGTGGACGATGGGGCCACAAGTTCGCCTTTGTCAAAACTTTCTTCATCGTTGATGAACATGGTTTCGATGACAGGGGCTTGCTCGTCGGCGACGGCTTGCTCGGGGTCGTAGGCTTGAATGATCACCTTGTCGCTCTGGCCATTGACCATGTCATGCGAATTGTCCTTGTGAGCATACACACGGAGCATTCCGCTTTGCCCGTTGGCCTTGGTGTTGCGAGGCACGATGAGTTTACCTTCAAAGATGCCGTTTTCGACACGTCCCTTGACCTCGGCCAGCAGGTCGCGGTCGTAGTACACGTCACGGTATTCTTCGATGCTTGACACGGTGTTTTGTGCCTTGCCAAAATAGGCTTCGTAGTCGTAGAGTGTGAGGTAGGCATCGCCGGTGAACGTTTCGTCAAGCGATTGCCCGTTGGCTGTGGTGACCCTGGCCTTGACGGTGATTTCTTGCATGGGATAGATGTCGACAGTATTCTCTTCGACCGACGTGCCGTTGACCTCAGTGATTTGGAAATAGGGCTTGGGATAGTTGATTTGGATGGCCGGGTCACCCAAAAGGAAGAACGACATCTTGTTATAGTTGAGGCCCGAGAAATGCAACTTGCTCTTCATGTAGGCTTCTCCCAGAGTGGGCATCTTGCCCATGTTCCTGTAGGAGAACAGGGCTTCGATGAATGCCCGGTTGAGTTCGTCGTTATCCGATGCGTAGGCCTGACGCGCCGAAGTGAGCAAAGCGATGCCACCCCCGTCGGGCTTGTGGAACATCACTTCGGCCACCCCTCTGTTGGCACCGTCGTATCGGGCCACGTCGCAACATGCCGTCATCCAGATGGGCATGTGCTCGTAGGAGGTGTTCTGCACATCGTTCATGGTCCACATGTGTGCCACCTTGGTGAAACCTGCATGACCCGCATGGCCGATGAAGGTTGCGAAGTATTGTCCCTGCTTGGATTTGAGTTCCCAGTAGCGTTTGGCTTCCTTGGCCGTGCGGCGGTCCTTATCGGGATCGGTTTCAGTGGTGGTTTCATCGGCTGCGCGCGGGAAGAGCGGGCAATAGACCTTGTTGATGTGCATTTGCGTGTTCAGGTCTTGGGAAACCTCTGCGTTTACGCCCTCGGCCTGAAACAGGTGCAACCCGCCGTCGTACTGGTCGCAGATAATCATCATGTTGTTGCGCCAGGTACCGTAGTCGGGGTCGGCAATGTATTTCACCAGTTTGTCCACATCGGTTTTTGCCTCATCGGCATCCTTGCAAGTGATGCGTCCCACACCAATGCTGAGTTTTCCGCTTGCGATGTTGGCCGGTGCATTGTCGGCGAGAATGCCGAAGAAGTCATCGCAAGTGAACGAGAGGTCTTCATCGTTGCTCACATCGGTCTCATAGTTGACCAAGAAGTTCTTGTTTCCACCCAGGCAACCACGGTTGTCGAAAGTTCCGGGTCCAAACATGAGCAAGTTCTTAAACTTGTTGCTGTTGCGGTCATAGAGCATCTTGCACAATAGTCTTACAGCCATGGCGTCCATGGCTCCCGACGAAAACTCATTGAACACCTGTTCTTGATCAACCACCGCCACATCGATGCCGTCGACTTGCTCGTGGAGTTGTGCCAGCCGCTGTGCCTGCTCCTTCAACTCGCTGGTGGTGACAATCAGCAGGTCGGGCACATTCATGGCATGGAGATTTTGATTCTCAATCTCTTGATAGGCAGCGATTTTCTTCAGCGTTTCGTTGGGGTTGAAAGCCACATACTGCGTTTGGCGTGCACTGATGCCCGGTGCGAACCAAGCGTCGCCCTGCTCATCGACTGTGATTTGTTGCGACACGGGTGCCTGGGGTTTGCTGATGTTCCAAACCATCACACCTTGCGGAGCCTGTGGCATCACAATGCGGTCGGTTTCAGAAGGTTGCGCGAATCCCATTCTCACCTGGTTGTCGCAACCGTCGGCGATGATGTTGTCGTGTTTATAGGTGATGATGAAATAATCGAGTTTGCCCATGGAAACTTTCCCTGTTCCGCCGGGAGACCAAAAACCAATTTCGAGTTGTCCCTGTGGATTGATGTCGGGCAAGGTCACGCCATTGTGTGGCGACACTTCGTTGTAGTAGACAAAACTGCTTGCCGGTGGCTTCACTTTTGATGTTGAGAGCGAGAAACCCACGTCGGTGCGATTTCCTCCAGCATTGACATACGCTTCCACATAACAGGTGGAAGTCACTTTAGCCCCGGCTGCCACAAGCACCGACATGACGTTGTCGCTCATGTTGGGGAGCAAGTAATCGAAGAAAGCATACCCATTGGTGATGTCCTCACCCAGCAACTGCTTGCCCGTGAAGCCCGTGCTGCTGAGTTCCTGCTCGTGCCAGAAGTAGTCATAACTGCTGGTGATGGGCGTTTCCGACACCGTTGCCGACGGTGCGGCGGTATTGACCAACAAGGGTGTGTCGCTGGCTTCGGTGAGGAAATAATAGCCGTTGAGCGAGTAAGCATTCATTGTGCGGGTGTAATACGGATTGTTCAAGGGATCACTCAACGTGAAGTTGACAGGCCCCACACCGTAAAATACGATTTTGTTGTTTATATGGGTTACTGGCACCGCACTAAGGTCATCGTTTTGTCCGCTCAGGAGTTCATCCATCATATTACCTCCCTGTCCATAGACGCGCACATTCTCGGGTTGTGCAAACCCCATCTCTTGGAGTTCGTCGTAGGTGAGTTCATAGATACCTGTTTCGGGGATGGTGATTTTCACCCATTTGCCAGTGGCCAGTTTGGATTGGGTGGCAAAATGCGAAGCGTCGAAAGCCCCTGCGCCGGTCGTCATCAACCCGCACATCGCGCACATCGCGAGTCGAAGTAATTGTTTCGTCAGCATATCGTGTTTTTATTTTGTTTCAATCAATTTCATTTCATGTCACCCTCCTTTCACAGAGGGTTGTTTTTCTTGGCATGGTCACTTGACACGAATATCAAGCACCGGGATGCCGTCGAATGTGGCATGCAACTTGTCGCCAATCGCCAATGGCACGGCAAGAGGATGCAGGCCGGTGAGCACAATGTCGCCCGTCTTCAAGGTGCAGAACTTGCTCACGTGTTCAATCACCTCGTCGATGGGGTGGTTGAGTGTGGCAATACAGCCCGAACAGGCCACTTGCCCGTTTCGGAGCATCTGTAGGCAGGCATTCGGGTTTTGCTGTGCCTGCTCGCTGGCTATCCAGTTGCCAAGCATCAAAGCTCCGTCGAGAGCCGCTGCCATGGGTTGTTGTTCCATCCCTTGGCGGGGCACAGCCACGATGGCCGCAGTGAAATCTTGGCAATAGCGGTGTGCGAATCTGCTCGCCACATATTTTCCCAGTCGCCCAACCCTCACCGCCATGGTAAGGCGTGCATCAAGTTGGGGTAAAACATCGGGCAGGAAAAACGGTTTGTCCGATGTCATGATGGCTGAATCGGCCATCAAGTGAGCCTTGATGGTGTCGTCAGCGGGTTCTTCCCAGTTATGTTCCACCACAATTACCTTCATTTCTCACTCAAGCACTCAGTGGTTGTTGATCATCCTGTTGTAAATGATGGCCAGATGTGCATAGATGGAAGTGTTGGCAATCACGATGTTTGCCGGAGCCTTGATGCGGAAAGGAGTAAAGTTCCAAATCGCCTTGATTCCGGCACGTATGGCCGTGTCGGCCACCTCCTGCGAGTGCTCGACGGGCACTGTGAGGATGGCAATCGCCACGTTGTATTCTTTTTGCCGTTCGGCAAGTTCGTTGATATCGTAGATGGGAATTCCGCAAATGCTGGTCCCAATCAATTGGTTGTTGACATCAAATCCGGCCACAATGTTGAGTCCGTATTGAGCCAACCCCACGTCCTGCATGAGCGCTCCACCCAGGGAGCCTGTCCCGATGACGACGGCATTGTGTTTTTTCTTGAAACCCAAGAAATCGACAAGTTCCTTGACCAGTGTGCTCACCTCGTAGCCAATTCGCGTTTTCCCCTTGATGTTGAGGAACGAGAGATCTTTGGCGATTTGCGAAGCATCCACGTTGAGTTCTTTGGAAATCTGGGTGGACGAAACATATTCCACATGTTGATTGTCGAGCATACGCAAATAAGCCAAATACCAAGGCAGCCGCCTGAGTGATGGCTCTGGCAGGACAGGTCGGGATGCGATATTCTTGTTGTCGTTCATGCGGGTTTCACGTCGTTACAATTTGCAAAGATAGTGTTTTTTTGTTACCTGCTTGGTTAAAAAAATCAAAGTTTGTCATTTTCATTCGGATGTGACCGCAAGTTTCTTGCTTTTGGTTGCTTCGTGAACACCGTCGGTCGACAAGATGGCACGGTAGATGTAGATGCCTCGTGGCACCCGTCGCCCGCCGTTGTCGGTCAGTGTCCAGGTGATGGGGATGGTTGTGTAGAGGTCGCTGCGACCTGTCTGCACGGTGCTCCACACCTCGCGTCCCATGAGGTCGAACACTTGAATGCGGACGGTGACCATGGCATCGGGTCGGTTGTGCTTGACGTAGAACTTTGTCTCCACGCTGGCGGGGTTACCCAGTGCATAGACATCGGCGATTTGGGGTTTGAGTCCGTTCACCACGTTGAACGTGATGGTTTTCTCGCTGGAATTGTTGTAAACGTCCCACACCTTCAGCCGCAGTGAGTGCGGCCCCTCAGCAAGGTCATTAAGCGGATAGTTGATGTTTCCCCGCGTTCCTTGTTCGGCCATGATGGGGGTGTAATAGGTGGTGATGTTGTTGAAACTGGTTCGCTCGTCGAGCGTGAGCGAGATGGCATGCCCGATGCCGCTGTTTGACACATTGATGCCGTTTTGGTCGCTCACGGTGGCCAGTACCAGCGGGTTTTCGTTCACTTCATCACCATCGGCAAAGGATGCGCTGTTCAGTCCAAACACCTCGATGGTGGGCCCAACGGTGTCGGGTTTTACGGTGTGGTCATAGCCCAGGATGCAGAAATCCTCGCTCGATCCCATCGCCTCGATGGAGTCACGCGTGGAATAGGCATAGAGGTTGATGCGTGCCGACAGGTCGGTTTTGAAAACGGGAATGAGCAATTCGCTGGGTATGGTGAGTTTTATCGAGAATTTGCCGTTCATCACCGAATCGACCGACACGGCCAGTTTGTTCTCACGGTCGATGTAGCGGAAAGGCTTTCCATCGCCGTATCCATGCGTGAGTACACTGTCTTGGCGGTCGTATAGGGTAGAGATGATGGTGCCGTTGAAACCAGTTGCGGGATGGTTGTTCATGTCGAGGATGCTGCCCTTGAAGGTGACGGTTTGTCGCGCCTGCAGCACGAGCAGGGTGTCGGCATCGACGGTGGTCTCATTGATGCTCTCTATCACGGCCTTGTGGCTGGGCATGGCCATGCGCATGGCCGGGTCGCCCAGCAGGAAATAACGCAGTGAGTTGGCATTGCCCAGCACTTCGTTCTTTCCGCGTCGCAGGATGTCGCCCACCCGGTGAGGCATGTTGTTCTCGTCGCGCTCAAAAATGTGCTTGCCTACGGCAGCGTTAAGGAACCCGTTGCTGCCCGAGTATACCAATCGGGGAGGCGAAATCACGGCAATGGCCCCGCCGTTGGGGTTGAGGAACACCTGCTCGCCGCATGAGGGATCGGTGCCGTCAAAGCGCGTGAATTCGCAGGTGGCGGCGTAGAGAACGGGTAAGTGGTGATAGTAGAGATTCTGTGCCACATCGTTGCGGCGCAGCAAATTGTTGCCGGTCATTCCGTTGGGGCTGGCATGGCCCGTGTAGTTCCACCACAACACTCCCTCCCGCAAGGTGTTGTACATTTTGTCCCTTGCACTGGGGTACTCAAGGTTGCTGCCCTTGCTCACCCCCTCAAAGGCATCGATGAAAACATGGTTGAACTGGTAGTCGTAGCCCCCGTTTTGGCGGGCAATCTGAATCAGGTTCTCGGCTTGCTCCATGTGGGTGGCTTGGTCTTCATCGTCGGCGACGTTGAGCACGTTGGCTTTCCAAGCGCCAAAGTCGGGCTTGGTGATGTACTTGACGAGTTTGTCCACCGCTGTGCGGGCATCGTCCACGCTGCGCACGGGCAATCGTCCAAGGGCGATGTCGTGTTGGGCGTCCGACAGATTGGCCCCCGAATTGTCGGCCAGCGCACCGCAATAGTCATCGGAGGTGTAGGAACTGTTCTCCATGTTGCTGCTCTCGGTTTGCCATGTGAGCAGTTTGGGATAGGACAGTGCCGATTTTTTGTCGCTGATGGTTCGGTTGTCGAAGTTGCCATTGCCAAACAACAGCAGGTATCCCAACCTGTGAGCATTGTCATCGGCCCCACGGTCCCACATCATCTTGGCGAGCCGTCGGTAAGCCATAAAGTCGGGGCTTCCTGAGGAAAACTCGTTGAACACGGTTTTCTGGTCGACCACGAGCACGCGCATGCCGTCGACAGTGCGGTGGATGCCGGCAACGCGTTCGGCTTGTGTGAGGTATTGTGTCGGGCTGATGATGATCATGTCGGGGGTGGCTTCGCCATGCAGGTCTTGTGCATTGACGGTGCCCACAACAGTGGGATGCTCAAACCCGGTGGCGTTGTCATTCCAAATCACCAGTTCGCGGCGTCCGGTAAAGGCCGGTGAAAATGTGATGGTGTTGTCGGTGAGGGTGGTGTTGAGGGCGCTGATGTTCCAGGGTTGTGTCACGTCCCACACATGGGTGTTCTCGCTGCATCCAGTCACCTGATAGGTGCTGTTTGACAAAGCCCTGTTGAGTCCCACATAGAGTGCTCCATTGTCGGCAAGATTCAGTGTCCTTTCGTAGTTCACAGTGATGTAGTCCAGCCGGGCCAGTGT
>CACZNP010000049.1 GCA_902782545.1 uncultured Bacteroidales bacterium | reverse complement strand
TCGATGAAGAAGGCGCGGTTGTAGAGTTGTGCAGCGGTGCTTGCCAGGAAACTGCCCACAAAAGCCACTCGATAGTCCTGTGCCAACTGGTGCAGGGCGCGGATGGTGTTTCCGGTGTTGCGCTCGGCTACGGCGGCTGCCGCGTCGCGGTCGCTGATCATGAATCCTGTGGTGAACAACTCAGGCAGCACCACCAGGTCGGTGTCGTCGGGCATGTTTTGCAGGTTTCGGCGCAACTGCGCCATGTTTGCGTCGCGATCGCCCCAGGCGATGTTGTCCTCGATGAGAGTGACTTTGAGGTTTCGTGAAAGCACGTGAGTGAGAATTAATGATGGGTGAATGATGATGATGGCCGCGTGTCACATGACAAACTTCTCGGGGAAGCGTGCCGTGCGTCCGCGGTAGTATTCCTTGATGGTGCGCATGTCGGCCTCGACGTCGTCGCTTGGCGTGAACAGTCGGTCAAGGCATACGGTGTGCGTGCCGTAGTCAATGTAGGCCAGCACAACGGGCACGTTGGCTTGTCGGGCGATGTAGAGGAATCCCTTGTGCCAGTTGGGGTTGGGGCTTCGGGTCCCTTCGGGGGTGACGGCAATCATGAGTTGCTCCTTGGCGTTGAACTCGTCAACGACCTGGTCGGTGACGTTGGTGTGCTGGTGCTGCCTGACCGCTATGCCCCCTATGCGGCGAAGTAGCCCTCCCAAGGGGAAGAAAAACCAGGTGCTTTTCATGAGGAATCCCGCTGTGCGCCCCACCGAACGGATGCTCAACTCGCCCAGCACGAAATCCCAGTTACTGGTGTGTGGTGCCACGCACACCACGCACTTGGGTGGCAGGTCCACGTTGATCAGGAACTGCCACCCGGCTTTTTTCAGCATCCATCCCCAGCCGTTCATCGCGATGATAGGATTCAGCCTTTCTTGGGCATGAGGGCGTTCATCTTTGCCACGACCTTGTCGGTCTCGTCATGCATGTACTTTGCGATGGCTTTTTCCACCTCTTTATAATAGGTGCGGCGTGCCTTCTTGTACTCGTGTCGGTTCGCAAAGTTGCGAGGCTCTTTGTCGAAGGAGACCGACACGTGGTTCACGGCCTCTTCTTGCAGGAGCGCCACATCCACGATAATGTTGTCCCATTCCTCTTCTTTACCTTGTCCGAACACATCTTGAGCGAAAATGCACTCGCCCGCCATGCTGCCGCATGCGTAGCGGATAGCCTTCTTTAAATCACGTTTGCTTGCCATTTTTTTTGAATGTTTTAGGTTGTTCTTTTTTAATGATTAACGCCCATGGGGTCTCAATCATTGCGCTAAATTACAAAAAAAATCCATAACCGCCAAGAATCGTGCCCATTTCTCCCGCTTAGTTAGACCAATGGTGCGAGTTCACTATCTCCCCTCAGTTAGTGGAGGGACTGGCTCGTCCCTTTTTGCTTCCTCTGTTTAGGGGGTATTTGCTCTTGTGGGGGTTTTTGTTTATATTTGCGGAAAAATTGGTGAAGGAAGTGAGCCGAAAGAGAAAAGACCTCCCGGTGGTGGAGAATTTTGAGATTACTGCTGTGGCAGCCGAGGGCAAGAGCCTGGGCCGCTGGAACGATTTGGTGACGTTTGTGCCGTTTGGCGCGCCAGGCGATGTGGTGGATGTGCGCATCACGCGCAAGAAGCACAACTTTGCCGAGGGAGTCATCGTGCGCATGGTGCGTGCAAGCGCGTTGCGTGTGGAACCCGTGTGCGCCCACTTTGGGGTGTGCGGTGGCTGCAAGTGGCAGCACTTGCCCTATTCCTACCAGTTGCAGTGCAAGCAGCAGCAGGTTGTTGACGCCCTGGAGCGCATTGCCAAGGTGGAAATACCGGCCATCAATCCCATCATTGGCTCGGCCACTACGGAGCATTACCGCAACAAACTGGAATTCACCTTCAGCAACAAGTGCTGGCTCACACCCGAGCAACTTGCCAGCGGCGAGGCGTTTGCCGACCGCAATGCCGCGGGTTTCCACATTCCTGGCTCCTTCGACAAGGTGCTCGACATTGAGCGTTGCCATCTCCAGGACGAGGTGAGCAATGAATTGCGGCTGTTCATCAAAGAGTATGTGAAAAGCCGGGGTTACACGTTCTACGATATCCGCAACAATGTGGGCTTCATGCGCATGACCATGACCCGCACGGCCAGCACTGGCGAGGTGATGCAAGTGGTGGTTTTCGGCGAGGATAACCGCGAGGCCATCGATGATGTGATGAGCGCGGTGGCGAATCGGTTCCCGACGGTCACCAGCCTGATGTATGTGGTGAACACCAAGGTGAATGACTCGCTTGCCGACCAGGAGTTTGTGCTGTTTCGTGGCCGTGACTACATCGAGGAGATGATGGAGGGCTTGCGGTTCCGTGTGGGGCCCAAGTCGTTCTATCAGACCAATTCACGGCAAGCCTACGAGTTGTATAAGGTGGCTCGGCGGTTGGCCCGCCTCACTGGGCAAGAATTGGTCTATGACCTTTACACCGGCACCGGCACGATTGCCAATTTTGTGGCCCGTCAGGCGCGTCAAGTGATAGGCATTGAGTATGTGCCCGAAGCCATTGACGACGCCCGACTCAATTCGCGCGTGAATGGCATTGACAACACCCTGTTTTTTGCAGGTGACATGAAGGACGTGCTCACCGACGAATTTGTGGCGCGGCACGGTCGTCCCGAAGTGATGATTGTGGACCCGCCACGCGCTGGCATGCACGAGGATGTGGTTCATGTGATACTGAATGCAGAGCCCCGGCGCATCGTCTATGTGAGTTGCAATCCAGCGACCCAGGCGCGCGACATTGCCCTGCTTGACCCGAAATACCGTGTGGTGGAAATCCAGCCAGTGGACATGTTCCCCCACACCCACCATGTGGAGAATGTGGTGGCCATGGAGCGTCGCCAGTGATTCAACGAACACTTTAAAAACCAATCAATATGAAAAAGATAATCAGCAGTTTGCGCGCATTGGCAATTGCTTTGGGCATGGTGTTGGCCTGTGGCCATGTCCAAGCCCAGTCGTTGCAAAGTCGCACGGGTTCGTACTTGGGAAAGATTGAGCGTGCCGGTTCGGTGTACGACCGCAGCGGTTCGTATCAAGGCAAAATCAACAGTGACGGCACGATGTATGACCGCACGGGTTCATACTTGGGCAAATTCAGCAGCGACGGCTCGGTGTATGACCGCTCGGGTTCGTACCGCGGCAAGGTGAACAGCGACGGCTCGGTGTATGACCGCACGGGTTCGTACATGGGCAAGATCAACAGTGACGGCTCGGTGTATGACCGCACGGGTTCGTACCGTGGCAAGGCCGAGAACGTGAAGCGGCACCATGCAGCGGCCTATTTCTTCTTTGAGTTCTTCTGAGAACCGCCAGGGCAATTGCGCAAGAAAAACATTGAGGGGATGACACCGATTGTGTGTCATCCCCTCAAGTATGCTATTGCTTGGGGTGGGAGCGTTACAGGATTTTGGGAATCATCAGGCGGGCCTCCACCACGTTGAGAACGTAGTCGGCGAGTTTCTCGCACTCGCAGATCAGGTCTTGATACATGGTGCTGATGCGGTAAGAGTACACGCGGTTGTCCACATCGGTGATGATTTGGTCTTTGAGCCTGTCGCGCATGTCATTGATTTTAAATTCGATTTGCGCAGTGCGGGCAATGGTGAGGTTCTCGCGCTCGGTGCTCATCATTCGGTTCATCTCGGTGAGCGCCTGGTCGGTGAGTTCCATCATCTGCCTGACGTTGGCATACTGGTCCTCGGTGAAATCTTCCTTGCCCGAGTGCCTGTGCTTGATGGTTCGTGCCAGGTTGTAGCATGAGTCACCCACGCTCTCGATCTCGCTGATCATGCGCAGCATGGCCCGAACTTTTCCTTTCGACTCATCGCTCAGGTGAGCGTTGCTCACTTCCTCAAGATATCGTGCGATTTGCATTTCCATGTTGTCGGACTTGCTTTCGAGTTTTGCAATACGGTCGAAAGACTTGTCGAATTTGCCGTTGTCCTTCTCATCGAGCAATTCCCTGACAAGTTGGAACATATTTTGGGTTTCCTTGCCATAGACCCCAATTTCTCGTTGCGCTTGCAGCACCGCGATTTCCGGTGTCCGCATGATACCTCCCTGGATGAACTGCAACTTGAAGTCTTCGTCGTTCTCTTCTTTCTTGGGTTTGATGACCCAGCACACCAGTTTCTCGATTTGAGGAATGAACCCAATGAGGATGGCAGTGTTGATCACGTTGAAGGCCGTGTGGAACGCCGCCAAAGCGAACGACAGTCGTGCCGGACTCTGTGTCTCGGCAGTGGGGTCCAGTCCCACCAGGCCGCAAGCAAAGTTGACAAACGGTTTGAAGATGATCAACACCCAAATGACACCGAACACGTTAAAGAACATGTGAGCCAACGCCGCACGGCGCGCGGGAGCGTTGGCGCTGAGTGCTGCCAAGTTTGACGTGACCGTGGTTCCGATGTTCTCGCCCAGCACCAGCGCGATGCCTTGATAGATGGGCAAAACACCTGTGGAGCACAGAATCATGGTGATGGCCATGACTGCTGCCGACGACTGCACGCAGAAGGTGAGCACACCACCCAGCAGGAGGAATATGAGTGTTGTGAGGAACGAGTCGGGATTGAACGATGAGAAGAAGTTGAGCACAGCCTGGTTCTCGCCCAGTTGCATTTCAACTCCCGTCATCCTGAGAGTTCCAAGGCCGAGCAACAAGAACGACAAACCAAACAGGAAGTCGCCAATGAAGCGGTACTTTTTCAAGTAAATGAGCACGATACCCAGCAAGAAAGCCGGGTAAACGCAGTTGGTGATGTCGAACGAAAACCCAGCCGACATGATCCATGCGGTGAGAGTGGTTCCAATGTTGGCACCCATAATCACCGAAATGGCCTGCGCCAGCGTGAGCAATCCTGCATTGACAAACGACACAGTCATCACCGTGGTTGCGGTACTTGACTGCACCGATGCCGTGACAAGCATACCCGTAAGAACTCCCGTGAAACGGTTGGTGGTCATGGCGCCCAAAACGTGGCGCAACTGCGGACCCGCCATTTTCTGCAAACTGTCGCTCATTGACTTCATACCGAACATGAGCAATGCGAGCGACCCCAATAACTTAAGAATTATCCAAGCAGACATTGAAGAAAACAAATGATTTGTGATGCAAAGATAATGAAAAGTGTGGAAAGAGACAAAATGGTAGGAATGTAAGGAAGTATTTTAGAATTCTGTTACATATTTTTAACTTTATGCCGTTGATGGGTGCCATTATCTTAAAAAATGATTATTCGGTTGCAATTATTCCGTTTTCTGCTATATTTTCGCTACCTTTGTGACCGATTTAGCGACAACTTATAATCTATTTATATTAATACATATCAAATGAAGACGATTTACACTTTCGGAAACGGCAAGGCTGAAGGCCGCGCCGACATGAGAGATCTTCTGGGTGGCAAGGGCGCGAACCTTGCCGAGATGAACCTGATTGGCGTGCCTGTCCCTCCGGGCTTCACCATCACCACCGAGGTTTGCCGTCTGTACAACGAGCAAGGTCGTGATGCAGTGGTGGAACTCATCAAAGACGACGTGAAAAAGGCAGTGGAGCACATTGAGAGCCTCACCGGCAACAAGTTTGACGATCCCACCAATCCGCAGTTGGTGTCGGTTCGCTCGGGCGCTCCCGTATCGATGCCTGGCATGATGGACACCGTGCTGAACCTGGGCATCAACGATGCCGTAGCCGAGACGCTGGCCAACAAGAGCGGCAACCCCCGCTTTGCATGGGACAGTTACCGCAGGTTTGTTCAGATGTACGGCGATGTGGTCCTGGGCATGAAACCCAAAAACAAGACCGACATCGACCCATTTGAGGAGATCATTGAGAAAGTGAAAGAAGAAAAAGGCGTGAAGTTCGACACCGAACTTGATGTTGAGGACCTGAAGAAGTTGGTTCGCCTGTTCAAGGATGCCGTCAAGGCCAACACTGGCAAGGATTTTCCCACCAGTGGTTGGGACCAACTGTGGGGTGCCATCTATGCTGTGTTTGACAGTTGGAACAACGAGCGCGCCATCCTTTATCGCCGCATGAACCAGATCCCTGAGGAGTATGGAACAGCCGTTAACGTCCAGGCGATGGTTTATGGCAACATGGGCAACACGAGCGCCACTGGCGTGGCCTTCTCGCGTGATGCCGCCACCGGCGAGGATTTGTTCAATGGTGAGTACCTCATCAATGCCCAGGGCGAGGATGTGGTGGCCGGTGTTCGCACCCCGCAGCAAATCATGACCGAGGGCAGCCGTCGCTGGGCCAAGTTGCAAGGCATCAGCGAGCAAGAGCGCGCCGAGAAATATCCGTCGCTCGAGGAAGCCATGCCCGAGTGCGCCGCCCAACTTGTAGAGATTCAGCAACGTCTTGAGGACCACTACCACGACATGCAGGACATGGAGTTCACCATCCAGAATGGCAAGTTGTGGCTGCTTCAAACACGCAACGGCAAGCGCACCGGTGCTGCCATGGTGAAGATTGCCATGGATTTGCTTCGCGAAGGTGTTATCGACGAGAAGACCGTGCTCAAACGAATGGAGCCTGAGAAACTCGATGAGTTGCTGCACCCGGTCTTTGACAAAGCCGCTGTGAAGAATGCCAAGGTCATGGCCAAGGGCTTGCCCGCCTCGCCGGGTGCCGCTACAGGCCACATTGTGTTCTTTGCCGATGATGCCGAGGAATGGGCAAAACGCAACAAGAAAGTCATCATGGTGCGCTTGGAAACCTCACCCGAGGATTTGCGCGGCATGAGCGTGGCTCAGGGCATCCTGACAGCCCGTGGAGGTATGACCTCGCACGCTGCTGTGGTGGCCCGCGGCATGGGCAAGTGCTGCGTGAGTGGTGCCGGCGAAATCAAGGTTGATTACAAGGCCAAAACCGTGAAAATGGGTGGAAAGACCTACAAAGAGGGTGACTGGATCTCCATTAACGGCAGCACCGGTGAGGTGTACGACGGGCTGGTGTCGACAGTCGATGCCGAAATGAGTGGAGACTTCGCCGCTGTGATGAACCTTGCCGAGAAATACACGAAGATGAAAGTGTACACCAACGCCGACTCACCCCGTGACGCAAAGGTGGCTCGCAAGTTCGGTGCCAAGGGTATCGGTCTTTGCCGTACCGAGCACATGTTCTTCGAGGGTGATCGCATCAAAGCCATGCGCGAGATGATTATCGCCACCGATGAGGAGAGCCGCCGTGTGGCATTGGCAAAGTTGTTGCCGCTTCAGCGCGGTGACTTCGAAGGCATCTTCGAGGCCATGGACGGTTACGATGTGACCATCCGTCTGCTCGATCCTCCCTTGCATGAGTTTGTACCCCATCAGTTGGCCACTCAAAAAGAACTGGCCGAGCAAGTGGGCATGACACTGGAGCAGGTGAAGAACGTGTGCGCCAGCCTTGAGGAGTTCAACCCCATGCTGGGACACCGTGGTTGCCGTTTGGGTAACACCTATCCCGAAATCACCGAGATGCAGGCTCGTGCCATCATTGAGGCCGCTATCAATGTGAAGGAACGCGGCATCGATGTCCATCCCAAGATCATGGTTCCGTTGGTGGGCGTGCTCAAGGAGATTGAGTTGCAGGCCGACATCATCAACCGCACGGCACAGAAAGTGTTTGCCGAGCGTGGCAAGACGGTTGCCTACAAGATTGGCACCATGATTGAAGTGCCGCGCGCAGCCCTCGTTGCCGATCAAATCGCTCAAGTTGCCGACTTCTTCTCGTTTGGTACCAACGACTTGACACAGATGACCTTCGGTTACTCTCGTGACGATGCGCCCAAGTTCTTGGGTGAATATAAGCAATTGGGCATCATCAAGGTTGACCCGTTTGCCGTTCTCGATCAGGAAGGCGTTGGCCAACTCGTTGAAATGGGCACCAAGAAAGGCCGCCAAACCAAGCACGACTTGGATGTGGGTATCTGTGGCGAGCATGGCGGTGAACCGTCATCGGTCAAGTTCTGTGCCGCTTTGAACATGAATTATGTGTCATGTTCACCTTACCGCGTGCCCATCGCACGCGTTGCCGCCGCCCAGGCTGCAGTGGAAGGATAAACTACAAACTCTGATAATTCACAAAAGGGACTTGCTCATAATTGGGCAAGTCTTTTTTTTC
>CACZNP010000048.1 GCA_902782545.1 uncultured Bacteroidales bacterium | reverse complement strand
CGCATGCATTGATCATGTCGGCCCTTATCCTGGGCCGACTTGGCACGGGATTTCCAGAACTCAACATTGGACTGCAATTTTGCCACACGATCTTCCCATTTTTTTAGTCTTGGTAGTATTGCTGTATATGTTCGGTCACCAATCACTGCGTCTTCACTATAATTGGGCAATTCGGTAGGCATACGGTTCTTCTTGATATACCTATTATAATACGAGTCGCACAAAGTGAGGTTGGCATCCGAACTGTCGAATGACTTGCTCCGAGGTATCGTGTGCTCAATATCTATGCTATTGCCCTCTAACAAATTCGTCAAACTAATCATTTGCCCTGTATACATGCACTGGCAACCTTGCTCCAGCCACAATTTGTACTTGGTCAAATCCAGTTGGTAAATATGGCCTCTGCTCTCTTTGTATTTGCTATCACTTCGCTGTTCAATCACATATCGAGCACGGTCAACTTGATCCTCGGTAATTACTAATCCAGGGAACTCGCTCGACAGAATCTCACGCAATTTCCTGTTCTCTTCCTCTCGTGTGCGCTGGAAATCCTCAATGGCTTTGCGCATATTGGCATCATTGAAGTCTCGGGCGGTTTCTACTACAACTCGCGTTTCATCCACGTCTATAATACCGGCATCAAGCATTGCATTGATTTTTCGTTGTAGTACATTCAAGGTGCGCAACACGACTGGGTTGCGGATAGCCCCCACATTTGGAGTGCCCAATCGTAGCGTGGAATGATCTGTTCCCGATTGTTTGGGACGATAGACCTGTATCATTGAGGGATGATATAGTTTTTCCCATTTTTTCTCTGGAACATTTGGGTATTGTTCTTTCAATGCCGCAATCAGTTCGTCTTGCAATTTGGGCGATTCAACAAAAGAGCGCTTTGAATCTGAGAAAAACCGTTGATAACGGGCACTCACTTGATCAATGAGGGTGGTTTGCTCATCGGCATCCATCAAAGACCATGTAGCATCCCCAATGGTAGATATGACTCTTTTCTCAACATCGGCATAATCGCTCTCTTGTAATATATATTGATAATCCTTATAAGCGAAACGATGCTCTTCAAGAGTTGTCTTGTAATCGGCTATCAGTGAGTTCACTATGTTGGTAAGCGTTTTCTCATATCGGTAGCGAGTCTCTATTTGGCAATATAAATCATGAAGTGCTATTATTTCATGGTCATTGATGCCAACTATGTCAGGAACCTTGGCAAGCATCACAGCATCACTATACTTTAATCCCAACATGAGCATGCGATTAACTGATTTAAGAGCCTTTAGGCTCATCATCGCATAGCCCTGGCTCATCGACGCCCACAATCGAACTAACAATTTAACCTTATCTGCCTCCCATTGCAATCTTTGCTTACCAAAAAGTTCCACTTCCTCAGGTTCACTACTCTCAAAACACACAGTCCACAAATCCATCGCAGTATACTCAACCTGATGTTGTTCTTTCGATTTGGAACCATGAGTGCTACGTGTTTTTGAACCATGTTGTTTCCATGTTTGCCAGTCTGTGCCCAATAAACGGATAAACCTTGCTGTAACTGGACATGCCGACACACTTTGGGTGTCTCGATAGTTGATGGTTCGGTTATCACGGTCTGCCGACAAGTGACAGTGCAGTTCCCTTTCTATCAAAAGGCGAATCTCCTTGAATGGAAATTGTCCCTTAACGCGCGATGTGAATAATTCTGAGTAGATTTGGTGTTTCAGCCCAAGCGGCAATTCTTCCCATTCAACTTCGGCGGTGGTTCTAATTTTGATATTGTTGATAAAACTCCACGCCCTGAATTTCTCAAATTCAGGATGGCTTATAGCGCAACGGGATTTGCTCGGTTCTAAGATACACTTGCCAACAAGTCCTTTTTGTGAACGCAATGGTTTCTTATAAAATATAGTGCCTTCATTTTTCTTGGTACTGACAAGACGACGATGTAAGTCACCATTTACTAAAAGACCATGCTGAAATTCAAAAATGGCATCTATCTCACGCATGTAATCAAGACGAACGGCTTTGTATACACTGTTACGAACCCGGACGCCCTCACGCTCAAGTCGGGCAAAAGCCGCACCTGCCGTAGGACAGCCATGAGTATCCATATATAAACGCAATT
>CACZNP010000047.1 GCA_902782545.1 uncultured Bacteroidales bacterium | reverse complement strand
GGGGATGCGAACGGGTGACGAGGTACGGGTCTCCACGCCAATCACGATGGCATCGTTGGTCAAGAAACCACGCGCCGAACGGCCAAATTCACTGAATGCACGCTGCAGGCGATGGCCCACGAAGGGGGGGAGCCATTGGTCAAGACGCGAGGGCTGCAAGCCGCCGGGATAGGACGATGGGGGGATGTTGCGCGAGGCGCGTTTCTCCACAAAGTCTTTCATGCGTTGTGCACCGGCCACTTGACTGTTTCCGGCCTGTTCAAAGCACAGGCGTTCCAAGTCCTCCTGGAAGCGCATCACCGACAGGACATCATCCGCACCGTATTTGCCTGGAAGGTCTTCAGGGCGAATCTCAACCACCATGCCCGAATTGGCCCAATAGGTGTTTCGCTTGCTGGGCGACATGCCGTTCACCACCAACTGGCCGGGAGCACTTGCCGACGGTACCACGACACCGCCAGGACACATACAAAAAGAGTAAACGCCACGGCCATCGACCTGGGTCACAAATTTATACTCGGCGGCAGGCAAATACTGTCCGCGACCCGACAGGCTATGATACTGGATTCGGTCTATCACATGCTGCGGATGCTCAAGCCGCACGCCCACGGCGATGCCTTTGCGCTCCAGCGACACACCGCTTTCATAAAGCATGCGATAAACATCGCGCGCCGAGTGGCCCGTGGCAAGAATCACCGGGCCGGCAAACTGCTGCCCATCGGCACACTCCACACCCACCACACGGTTTTCATCCATGAGCAAGCGGGTGACACGGGTCTGGAAATGCACTTCGCCACCACAACGCAGGATGGTGCCACGCATCGCCTCAATCACTCCAGGCAACTTGTCGCTGCCAATGTGGGGATGGGCGTCAACAAGGATGGACTCGCTCGCACCATGCTGGACAAAAATTCCCAGTATGCGTTCCACCGAACCGCGTTTTTTGCTTCGGGTGTAGAGTTTGCCATCACTGTAGGCACCTGCCCCACCCTCTCCAAAACAGTAATTGGAGTCGGAATCCACTATGCCCTCACGAGAAATGCGCGCCACGTCCACACGGCGGTCGTGAACATTCTTGCCGCGTTCCAGCACTATGGGCTTCACTCCTAACTCGATGAGACGCAAGGCGGCAAACAAGCCACCGGGACCCGCGCCCACAACCACAGCCACCCGACGCCCATCCACAGGGCGATAGGCTATCTCGGGCACTATCGGAGCGGAAGGCTGCGGCTCATCAACGCACACGCGCACCGTCACATTCACCATCACATGGTTGCGACGGGCATCAACCGAGCGTTTCAACACGCGAACCGACACCCGGTCGGCCTCCACACCTCTCATGCGGGCGATGTGGCGCAACAATGCTGTTTCATCAAATCCCAAGTCGGGCGAAACCCGCAACTGAACTTCCTCTATCATGACCTTTCTGCTTGTTTGCCCACAAAGGTACTAAAAAAATCTTTATCCATTGCACGAGCACCATCTTGAACACCTGAACACTCCCCGAACGGCCCAATAAACGCTCAACACACGCAACAACAATTCGCCAAACTGTTAAACTTTCTTAAAAATATTACTCAAAAGTCCTTTGAACTCTGCATCAGGGTTTTTGAACAGATAAAATGTTTGGCCATCTCGACCAAAAGTCGTACCTTTGCACGCCGATTATATCCAAAACAACTGTAATTCGACGGCTCAAAACAAGCATTTGGCCGTGCTTGTTTGTGCTCCGAGAATTTTTAATTAATTATTAATCAGGATTTAACGAAAGTGGATACTTTAAGTTACAAAACGGTCTCGGCAAATGCCGCAACCGTGAACAAAGAATGGGTAGTTGTCGATGCTACCGACCAAGTACTGGGTAGATTGTGCGCAAAGGTCGCTAAGATCCTGCGCGGCAAATACAAACCCAACTTCACGCCCCACGTTGACTGTGGAGACAACGTCATTATCATTAACGCCGACAAGGTGGTGCTCACAGGGAACAAGTGGACCGAGCGCCAGTATGTGCACTACACCGGCTATCCCGGTGGACAGCGATTCACCACGCCCGCCGAGATGCAGGCTAAATCGCTCAACAAGAACAACAAGGCTGGCAAGCACCCCCTCTTCATCCATGTGATCAAGGGCATGCTCCCCAAGAACAAATTGGGTGCCAAGTTGCTCCAAAACGTCTACGTGTACAACGGTAGCGAGCATCCCCACCAGGCTCAACAGCCCAAAGTTATTGATATCAACAAACTTAAATAAGATTGGACAGTATGGAAAGAATTAATGCAGTAGGTCGTCGTAAAGCAGCCATCGCTCGTGTTTACTTCAGCGAAGGCAAAGGCGAAATCACTATCAACAAGCGCACCCTGGATGAGTACTTCCCCTCTCCAATTCTGCAATTCATCGTCAAGCAACCGCTCAACACCATTGGTGTTGCCGATAAATATGACATCACGGTCAACCTGGTTGGCGGCGGTTACAAGGGACAAGCCGAGGCTCTGCGCCTGGCTATTGCTCGTGCTTTGGTTAAAATCAATGCCGACGACAAGAGCGCTCTTCGCAAGGAAGGCTTCATGACTCGCGACCCGCGCGCCGTCGAGCGTAAGAAACCAGGACAACCCAAGGCCCGCAAGAGATTCCAGTTCAGCAAGCGTTAATACGGTACACATTATTTATATACCGTTCTCTAATCTTGCTCTACAAAAAACAGAGTTTAGTATCCAAATCGCATAGACTCACACTGGGAACTGCGGTGGCTACTATGCGATTGATTCAGTCGAAAGTAAACAATTTTTAAAAAACAAAACAAAAACAATGCAAACACCTAATTTTGACCAACTGCTGGAGGCTACTTGCCACTTTGGTCACCTGAAACGCAAATGGAACCCCGCTATGGCGCCCTACAT
>CACZNP010000046.1 GCA_902782545.1 uncultured Bacteroidales bacterium | reverse complement strand
CTTGGGACAAGACTACAAGGTGATGTCGAGTTACGGACACATCCAGGACCTGCACAAGAAAGATTTCAGCATTGACGTGAACGATGGGTTTAAGCCCATCTACGAGATACCCGATGACAAAAAGGAAATAGTCAAACAACTCAAGGCTGCTGCCAAGCAAGCACAATTGGTGTGGCTGGCCAGTGATGAGGACCGTGAGGGAGAAGCCATTGCTTGGCACCTGCAGGAAGTGCTGGGATTGAAACCTGAGAACACGCGGCGCATTGTGTTCCACGAGATCACCAAGCCTGCCATTCTCGAGGCCATTGAGCATCCACGCACCATCGACCGGAGTCTGGTCGATGCACAGCAGGCACGCCGAGTGCTTGACCGCATTGTGGGGTTCGAACTCTCGCCAGTGTTGTGGCGCAAAATCAAACCGGCGCTTTCGGCGGGCCGCGTGCAGAGCGTGGCCGTGAGGCTCATCGCCGAGCGGGAAAAGGAAATCAAGCAGTTCAACGTCGAGCAGTATTATAGAATTACAGCCAAGTTCGTGCAGCAAGAAGGGGAGACCCCCTTTGCCGCCGAACTCGACCACCGCATGACCTCGCGTGAGCAGGCCACCCAATTCCTGGCTGCCTGCCCGCAAGCCTCTTTTGCTGTCAAGGCAATCACAGTGAAACCTGTCAAGAAATGTCCAGCGCCGCCGTTCACCACATCAACCCTTCAGCAGGAAGCGTCGCGCAAACTGGGCTTCTCGGTGAGCCAGACCATGCGCGTGGCGCAAGCACTCTACGAGGCCGGTCACATCACCTACATGCGTACCGACTCAGTGAACCTGAGCCAACTGGCACTGGGCACCATCAGCAAGGAAATCAAGGAGCACATTGGCGCACAGTATCACAAAGCACGCCGATACCACACCACCAGCAAGGGCGCACAAGAGGCGCACGAAGCCATCCGCCCCACTTACATCAGCACGCATGAGATAACCGGCACGGCACAGGAGAAGAAACTCTACAGCCTCATCTGGAAGAGGACCATCGCATCGCAGATGGCTGATGCCGAATTGGAGAAAACCACCGTCGACATCAGTATGAGTGGACGCGATGAGATGTTTGTGGCCACTGGCGAGGTGGTGAAATTTGATGGTTTTCTCAAAGTCTACATGGAGTCGACCGACGATGAGACGCTTGCCCCTGAGGTGAATGCGTTGCCGCTCATGAAACAAGGCGATGCCCTCAAAGCGCAGGAAGTGGTGGCCACGCAACGGTTCACCCAGCAGCCCCCTCGCTACACCGAGGCTTCGCTGGTGCGTCGTCTTGAGGAACTGGGCATAGGCCGTCCATCGACCTATGCACCCACCATCTCGACCATTCAGGCACGCGAATATGTGGAGCGGGGCGAGAGCAAGGGCGAGAAACGTGAGTATGAGATTATCACGCTCAAAGGGGGCAAGACCTCGGTCCGTAAGAAATCGGAGCAGGTGGGAGTGGAAAAAGGCAAACTCATACCCACCGACACGGGCATGATTGTCAATGACTTCTTGATGCAATATTTCCCAAGCATCATGGATTATAACTTCACGGCTCATGTCGAGGACGAGTTCGACCTTATTGCTGAGGGAAAGGAGCAATGGAACCGTGGAATAGAGAATTTCTATCGCGATTTTCATCCAAACATTGAGCAGGTTGCAACCATGCGGCTGGAGCACAAGGTGGGTGAGCGCATGCTGGGCAATGACCCGGTCACAGGCAAACCTGTGTCGGTCAAGATTGGCCGGTACGGGCCTTTGGTGCAATTGGGCAGCACTGAGGACAAAGAGAAGCCGCGCTTTGCTTCCTTGCAAAAGAATCAGAGTGTGGGCACCATCACGCTGGCCGAAGCACTCAAACTCTTTGACCTGCCACGCGACCTTGGCGAGTTCGAAGGTAAGACGATTACTGTGGCAGTAGGACGATTTGGACCCTATATCAAGCACGACAACAAATTTGTGTCCCTTCCCAAGGGAGTGTCGCCACTGGAACTCACGCTGGAGCAGGCCGAACAACTCATTGCCGACAAGCGTAACAGCGATGCCAACAAGGTGATCAAGACCTTTGATGAGGAGCCCGAATTGCAGGTGCTCAATGGTCGCTACGGCCCCTATATCGTTTACAAGAAACAAAACTACAAGATACCCCGCAAGATGGATGCTGCGGCTCTGTCCATTGAGGACTGTCGCGCCATTATAGCCGACGAGGCCAATGCCTCGAAAGGAAATGCCACCGTTCGCCGTCGCACCACACACAAGACCAAGTCATGAACGAAGCACTCCTCAGCCAACTATACCTCAAGGATACTGCGTTCCACAACTTGATGCAGGAGCGCATCTACAATGTGTTGCTTGTGGCAAGCACCTACGATGCGTTTATGCTTGAGGAAGATGGACGGGTAGAGGAGCAGATTTATTTTGAATATGTGTCGCTTAACCTCAGTTCGCCGCCACGCGTGACTCGGGTAAGTGACTATGACGAGGCTGTCGAGGTGCTTGCTGCCAAGCACTTTGATCTCATCATTGCCATGCCGGGAGTGGACCTCTCGGCAACTTTTGTTCGTGCACGGGAAATCAAAGAGAACTACCCCGAAGTGCCATTCGTTGTGTTGACCCCTTTCTCCCGTGAGGTGTCGTTGCGATTGTCGCGTGAAGATCTCACAGGGGTGGACTATGTGTTCTCATGGTTGGGAAACGTGGATTTGCTGGTGGCCATCATCAAGTTGCTTGAGGACAAGATGAATGCGCCGGCCGATGTGAACGAGGTGGGCGTGCAGATGATCATGCTCGTCGAGGATTCGGTGAGATTTTATTCATCGATTTTGCCCACGCTCTACAAGTTCATTCTTCGCCAATCCCGGCAGTTCTCCACCGAGGCGTTGAACCCGCATGAGGCGATGCTGCGCATGCGTGGCCGCCCCAAGGTGATGCTCGCGCGTGACTACGAGGAGGCTTTGCGGCTATACGACGCCTACAGTGAGCACGTGTTGGGTGTGATCAGTGATGTGTCGTTCAATCGGCGTGGAGCCAAGGACCAGAAAGCAGGCATCGCCCTGGCGCATGAACTTCGTGCTCGTGACCCGCACCTGCCCATCATTGTGGAATCGAGTGAACCCGAAAACCGCCGAGCCGTTGAGGCATTTGGCGGTACGTTCCTCGATAAGAATTCCAAGAAACTGCCGGTTGATTTGGGGGATGCCATCATGGAGCATTTCGGATTTGGGGATTTTGTGTTGCGTGATCCTGGGTCAGGGAACGAACTGATGCGAATCCACGACCTCAAGGAGTTGCAATACAACATGTTCTCCATTCCTGCCGAGTCGCTTTTCTACCATGCCCGGCAAAACGACATCTCGCGGTGGCTCTACTCGCGGGCTCTGTTCCCCATTGCGCAGGTCATTAAGATGCACCGCTTCACCAGCATTGACGATGCACCGGCGGCACGTCAACTCTTCTTTGACCTCATTGTCAAGTACCGTAAGATGAAGAACCGTGGCGTTGTGGCGGAGTTCCGTCGGGGACGCTTCGACAAGTACAGCAACTTTGCCCGCATTGGCCAGGGTTCACTGGGTGGCAAAGGGCGCGGCTTGGCGTTTGTCGACTCAATCATCAAGCAAAATCCTGTGTGTGACGACTTTGACGGAGTGGCGGTGCGCATTCCTCACACAGTGGTACTCTGTACCGACATCTTCGATGAGTTCATGGAGGCGAACCGGCTTTATCCGTTGGCACTCTCGGATGCGCCCGATGAGCAAATATTGCATGCCTTTCTTGCCGCGCGTCTGCCACATCATGTGGTTGAGGATTTGGCGGCCATTTACGATGTGATCGAACAACCCATGGCCGTGCGCAGTTCAAGCCTGCTCGAAGACAGCCATTATCAGCCCTTTGCCGGTGTCTATTCCACCTATATGGTGCCGCACTTGACCGACAAGGCTGCTACGGTCGCCATGCTCGAAGAAGCCGTCAAAGCGGTTTACGCATCGGTGTTCTATGCCGACAGCAAGGCCTATATGGTGGCCACAAGCAATGTCATCGACCAAGAGAAGATGGCTGTGATCATACAAGAAATGGTGGGCCAACAACATGGCGACTACTTCTTCCCATCGTTCTCGGCAGTGGGCCGGTCGCTCAACTATTATCCAGTGGGAGACGAGGCTCCGGCCGATGGGGTGTGCCAAGTGGCCGTGGGGTTGGGCAAGTACATTGTTGATGGCGGAAGGGCATTGCGTTTCTCTCCATTGCATCCGCATCATGTGTTGCAAACGAGCACCACGAAACTGGCATTGCGCGATACGCAAACACACTTCTGCGCGCTGGATGTGGCCAATTATCAACAGCCGTTCTCGCTCGACGAGGGGAGAAACATTGCTCATCTCCCCGTCCAGCCGCATGCCGATAACGGTGAACTGCAATACATGGTTTCAACCTACGACTACCACAATGACCGTATGCTGGACACCGATGCGGCGCCTGGCCGAAAAGTGGTGACCTTTGCCAATGTGCTCAACCATGATGTCTTCCCGTTGGCCAAAATAACCCAATTCATGCTTGAACAGGGACAACGGCAAATGGGGCGTCCTGTGGAAATCGAATTGGCCGGGGTCATCGCATCTCAACGAGAGATGCAACGCGGCCATCGGGGGGAACTCTATTGGCTGCAGATAAGGCCCATGATTGACCGGAGAGAGATGCTCGACGACACGGTGATTCATGCCCCCGTGGAGCAGGTGCTGCTTCGCAGCAACAATGCCATTGGACATGGCACAATGGATGGGGTCACTGGCGTGGTGATGGTGAAGCCAGAATTCTTTTCTTTTGAAAATAATTTGGCAATAGCAGAGGAAATTGCAAAAATTAATCGTAACTTTACCGACTGGGGAGAAAATTACATTCTCGTCGGAGTGGGGCGATGGGGGTCGTCCGACACGGCTCTCGGCATTCCCGTCAAGTGGCAACACATTTCTGCGGCCCGTGTGATTGTCGAGATGGCGTTGCCTGATGGGACCATTGAGCCGAGTCAGGGAACTCATTTCTTCCAAAACCTCACTTCTTTTGGAGTGGGATATGTGACACTCGATGCCCGCAACGGAGAGGATGTGATTGACTTGGAGTTTATCCAAGAGCAGAAGCCCTACGAGGAGAGCGATTTTGTCAAAGTGCTGCGTTTCGATCATCCTCTGCAAGTGGCTATCAACGGACAGCAAGGAATTGCTGTGGTGCTCAAGCCTCATGATTGATGTTTTTTGAACTGTTTGATACTTAAACTTTTGGTTTACCATGTCGTTCTTCAACAAATTCAAGCGGGCGCTCGGCTTCAATAGCGAGGGTGACGATATCGACGAACTCGATTACTATGAGATGTCGGGACGCACTCCTTATGTGAACCCGTTCAAGAAGCCCGATGCTGAACCACAACAGCAACAACAGCCCCGGCAACATGAGCACGACACCGAGCCAGAACACCAAATTGATGTTGAGGTGCAGCCCGAAGGGATACCGCAAGAGTTGATGGCGCCTTTCTCGGCTTACATAAACCGTATCCGGCAAGAGGCCGCACAACAAGTCAGGGACGAGCAAGAACGCATGAAAGCCCTTGTTGAGAAAGCCGAAGGAAAATCACAGGCTACCGATGAGAACCTGGCGCAAGCCAAGGAAAAACTTGCTGTGAGCGAGGCACAACGCCGGGCCGCACAGACGAGAGCCAATGATTTGGCGGCCCGAGTGGCGGCTCTGGAAGCCGAAGAAGAACAACTCATTCTCGAGAAAAAGAGCCTTCTCAACAAACTCAAGGTCATGCAGGTGCGAAACGATATGGACGAGGCCTCGATGGACGATGTGGAAAGAATGGCAAAACTCGCCGATGAGGTGCAAGAGAAATCAGCATTGATCGAGGAGCGTGATCGGCAAATCCTGCAACTTACCGAGCAAGTCCAGCAGTTGACACAACAAACCTCCCGACTTCAGGATCAACTCGATGAGGCAAACACCAATCTTGAGATTGTGGAGAAATTGCAAGAACAACTCCAGGAGGTGGCGCTTTTCAAAGAGAAAAAGAATAATGAGGTGCTTGCACTCAAGGAGCGCATCGCCGAGTTTGAGCAGCAAGGCGTGCTGGCCGACGAGCAACTCAAAGCACAACTCAAACTGGCGCAGGAACAGGAATTAAAACTCAAAAAGCAGATTGAGGAGATGAACCGAAAAGCCAAAGTCAATGCCGAGCGGCAAAACCGACGGGACATTGACTTGGCAAACCATATCGATGACCTCAAACAACAATTGGCAACGGTATCTAAAACCGCTTCATCCCGTCAGGCCGAAGCCTTGCAACAGCATCAAGACGACACGAGGCGCATCGATGAACTGCAGCAACAATTGCAACGTGCTCTCAATGAAGCCAAGGTAGCCCTCACACAACGCGACCAATTGCAACTGTTGCTGGATCAAGCCCGTGAACTTCAGGTCAAGGCTCAAAACAACGAAAAGACAGCGACTGATCGCGCACAGCGTGCACGCGACGATGCCCGCGCGGCTCGCGAAGAGGTGAAAAAACTGCAACGCGATATCCGCCATCTGAAGAAGGAATTGCAACAAACCACCCTGCAACCTGCTCCTGCCGACAAGCAAGACGGCGACTCTGCCGATTTGTATTTCCCTGTCGATACCTTGCCGGATGCGTTTGCCGAAGTTCCTTACGACGAACAACCCATGGAGCAACCTTCTGCGGAGCCCGAGAGTCCCGTCGGAGAGGCCAATGTGGAGAAAACCGCCGATGAACCCGTTTTTGGAGAATCGCTGGAAAACCCCTCCGAGGAAGTTGTCATGGAGCAATCGGGCCAGGATTCAGTCATGGAAGATGCGCTGATGCAGCCATCACCTCAAAGCGATGAGATTATTCCTTCTTTGGCCCCTATCTTTATCCCCGATGAGCCAGTTGTTGCGGAAGAGAAGGTGTCGGAACCAGAGTCTGCCTCCGGTGACGATGATATGTTTGGTGGCATAGACGATATCGATTGGCTTGTTCCCGCAGAACCCAATCAGCCCGAACCCGATCCCGAACCCATTGAGCAACCCGTTTCCGCTTTGCATGAGTCCGATGGCAATCTCGCCGTTTCCGGTTCCGAAGCAAGACAATTGTCCCTTTTTTGACTGCCCAACGGCCTAACAGGCATTGCCCGTAGGCAATAGGGCATCCATTTCCACCTTATTATATAATATATATATGCTGCTTCCCGGTTGGGACATGGCCCGCGGCCTTGCCGTGATGTGGCCCGTGGGCCGGTTGGTGTGTGCGCGTCGGCTTGGCGTCCCTTCCGGCGTCCGCGCCGCGGGGCGGGGGTGTCTCGGGGGCTCGAATGTTGGCTTTTTTTTGGAAAACCACCGTTTCCGGTGGTTTTTGCGCCGTTTTTCCCTGTTCCGGGCCGTTTTTCCGCCCCGTCGGGGCTGAAAAAACGGGAAAATGCGTTTTTTTTGAAAAAAAGTGCCGAAAAGTTTTGGCGGTTCGGAAAAAGGTTGTACCTTTGCATCCGCAAACGCGAGAAAGCGGCCCCG
>CACZNP010000045.1 GCA_902782545.1 uncultured Bacteroidales bacterium | reverse complement strand
CGTATGTCCCACTTGCCGAGCCCCATTCAATATCAATGGCTTGCAATTGGGATTGTTTTTCCAATTCGATTAAATAATCGTTTCATGGTTATAAGTACATTTTTTTGCACGAGTATGCAAGTTTTTTTGCTTTTTTGAGTCTTCTGCAAGAATCTTTGGCTGAAAAAGTGTAGAATACACAAACCGAATGGTCACAAACCGTTATTTGTTATTTACTCGGGAAATGGTTAATTTTGCAGAAAAAACAAAAGAGCATGAAAAAAATTGTATTTGCCACAAATAATGAGCACAAACTGGCCGAGTTGCGCCAGATAATGGGCAATGTGTTCGATATTTTGAGTCTCAACGATATTGGTTGTCATGAAGACATTCCCGAGACAGCCGACACCATCGAAGGGAACGCCCTGCTGAAGGCACGTTACGTGAAGGACCATTACGGCTATGACTGTTTCAGCGACGATACGGGTCTGGAGGTGGATGCCCTGGGCGGTGAACCCGGTGTTCACTCGGCTCGCTACGGCGGTGTGGCGCATGACAGCGAGCGCAACATCGACAAGTTGCTGGCCAACCTGCAGGGTGTGAGTGACCGGCGCGCCCGTTTTCGCACTGCCGTTGTTTTGATTCAGGGCGAGGAAACCCATTTGTTCGAAGGCAAGGTTGAGGGCCGTATCCTCACCGAGCGTCATGGTTCGGGCGGTTTTGGTTATGACAGCGTGTTTTGTCCTGATGAGGGTGACGGGCGCACTTTCGCCCAAATGGCCCCCCAAGAGAAAAACGCCATCAGTCACCGCGGCCGCGCGGTGGCTCGCCTGGTGGCATATCTCACGCTGCAAGCCGGCTGAAGAGAATTCATTAATTAACACGAGTTATCTCCCGATACAAGTGGGATAGCGATAGCCATGTGTACCATCGGAATGATTGCACATGGTTATTTTTTCTATGCAATAATTATGAAATTCACCATCCAAAAGTGCTGTAAAGCCATATTCCTAGCGGATTTTTTGCCCCGAAAACTGTAAAAAGTCTCAAATATATATAAAATTAAAGTTAAATAAGGTTAATAATTATACAATCATTGTTTATAAACATTGTTTAAAAACACATATTTGGACCATTTGTTGAGAATCATTCCATTTCCGGAAAGGCATCCTGTTGATGAGATTAGGTTATAACTTCCTAAATAACAAAGCATTTGCTGTGGTTTTTTGTTGGAATTTCCTGCTGAAAGAACGCAATATAACCAGGATAAAACCTGCTTTCACGTTTGACAAAGAGTTATTAAATTTGCATAGTAGTTGCATTTACCCGCCGAGGGACATTGCAACATGAGAGATAAAATCATTTAGTCTAAATTTCCCTAAGTCGAATGCGGAGACAGAGCATGTGAATGTGAAACCAAAACCAATCGACACAGTGGAGGCACTCTGCGGAATATCGTCCAGGATGCCTCCATTTTTATGGCTGTAAAAAGTCGCAAATAAGCGATTAAATAGTTAAAATGTGGCAAAAACATTGATTATTAACAGGAAAGTTGCTATCTTTGCGCCGCATTTAACGTGAATTTGACCAAGTTAGTGGAAAATTTCAAGTTGAATCTTAAAACTATGCCCTTTGGTACACAGGAGTTTACGTACCATCTGGATGCCGATTTTTTCAACCAGATTGAGAAAACCGAGGTCCGGCGTGCTGATGTGAACGCAACCCTGGTTGTTACCCGAAAGGAGGAGGATTATTTTCAACTGAAAATGGCATGCCATGGCACGCTGGTCATTCCTTGCGACCGTTGTCTGGACGACATGGAGCATGAGGTGGACACCGACTATCAAGTGAGCGTTAGGCAAGAGGGCACGGTGCTCGACGACTCGTTGGACGAGTTGCTGCTGGTGCCCACCACGTGGCGGGAACTCGATGTGGCGCCGCTGTTGCGCGACACCGTGCTGCTCACGATTCCCTTGATGCACACGCACGAAGACCCGGGCATGTGCAATGCGGAGATGATGGGTTTCCTGTGCCACGAGGAAGAGAGTGATAACAAAGATGCTGCATCCGACACCGATCCCCGATGGGACGTGTTGAGGCAACTGAAAGAATAATAACTTAAAAAACAATAAAAGAAAATGGCACATCCTAAACGTAGACAATCCAAGACCCGTACAGCCAAGCGTCGCACGCATGACGTGGCTGTTGCACCCACCATCGCACAATGCTCGAATTGTGGCGCATGGCATGTTTATCACACCGTTTGCCCCGAATGTGGTTACTATCGTGGCAAGAACGTGATGGGCGAGGCAACTGTGTAATCCTCATCCCCATCGACCGATAAACTTGAACAGTGGTGTATCCTAAATATCTGGGTGCCGCGAGCACGAGTATTTAGGATTTAATTTTTAATCTGACAAGACACTATGCTGAACGCAAAAATTACTGGCATTGCATCCTATGTGCCCGACTACGTGCTCAACAACGAAGAATTGTCGCGCATGGTCGACACCAGCGATGAGTGGATCACCACTCGCGTGGGCATCAAGGAACGCCGCATTCTCAAGGAGAATGTAGGCTCTTCCTATATGGGTGCTATAGCCGTTAAGAAATTGCTTGAACAGACGGGTACCAACCCCGACGAGGTGGACCTGATCATTTGCGTGACGTCGAACCCCGACTATCGATTCCCGTCGACAGCATCGGTCATTGCGCACAAGTGTGGCATAGAAAAGAAGGCTTATGCCTACGACATCCAGGCCGCTTGTGCCGGATTCATTGTGGGGACGTATGGCGCATCGGCTTACATCAAGGCAGGGCTTTACAAAAAGGTCATCGTGGTGTGCGCCGAGAAGATGTCGTCCATGACCGACTATCAGGACCGCGCCACATGTCCGCTCTTTGGCGATGCAGCCGCTGCGGTGCTCATGGAACCCACCGAGGATCCTGTGGGTGTGATTGACGGTGTCTTCCATGTGGACGGCATCGGGCTGGAGTTCTTGCACTACAAGGCAGGCGGCTCGGCCCATCCTGCCTCGCAGGCCACCCTTGACGCTCGCGAGCACTACCTCTATCAAGAGGGCCGTGCGGTTTACAAGCATGCCGTTCTGGACATGCTCACCTCATCGCAAACTGTGATGAAGCGCAACAACCTCACGGTGGACGACATCCAATGGTTTGTGCCCCATCAGGCCAACCTGCGCATCATCGAGGCCGTGGGTGGTCGCTTGGGCATTGACCCCGCGAAGGTGCTGGTCAACATTCAGCACCGGGGCAACACCAGTGCCGCATCCATTCCCTTGTGTTTGGACGAAAACAAGAATCTCCTGAAAGCCGGTGACAAACTTGTGCTCACCGCTTTTGGTGCCGGGTTCACTTGGGGAGCGGAATATCTCATTTGGGCCATTTGATGGCCCAACAAAAAGAGAAAAAGCATCACTGCTCCCGTCAACGCGAGCGGCGATGCTTTTTCGTTAAGTGGTAATGAAGTTAACAAGAAAGCGCAAGTCATGACCGAGAACACACCAAACAAGGCGCACCGGGCGGGGTTTGTCAACATTGTGGGCAATCCCAATGTGGGCAAGTCGACACTGAGCAACCGCTTGGTGGGCGAGCGCCTGTCCATCATCACAAGCAAGGCGCAGACCACGCGCCACCGCATCATGGGCATTGTCAACACCGACGACTATCAAATCGTTTTCAGCGACACCCCCGGCGTGCTCAAGCCCAAATTCAAGTTGCAAGAGAGCATGCTGGACTACAGCACTGGTGCGCTGGTCGATGCCGACGTGTTGCTCTATGTGACCGATGTGGTGGAGTCACCGACCAAGAACCAGGCATTCCTCGACAAGGTGGCCCGAGAGAAAATCCCCATTTTGTTGGTTATCAACAAGATTGACCTCTTGACGGGCAATGACCAACTTGTTGCCATCATCGACCGTTGGAAAGAATTGCTGCCACAGGCCGAAGTGTTCCCAACCAGTGCTACCGAGAACTTCAATGTGGACAATCTCATGCGCCGCATCGTGGAGTTGCTGCCCGAGAGCCCCCCTTATTTTGGCAAGGATGCCTTGACCGACCGCAGTTCCCGTTTCTTTGTCACCGAAATCATCAGGGAGAAAATCCTCATGCTCTACGACAAGGAGGTGCCCTATGCCACCCAGGCCATCGTAGAGAAATTTGACGAGGGCGAAACAGCCATTCACATCATGGCAGTCATCTATGTGGAGCGCGATAGCCAAAAAGGAATCATCATTGGGCACCGTGGCAGTCGGCTCAAGCGTGTTGGCATTGAGGCACGCAAGGACATGGAACTGTTCTTTGGCAAGAAGGTCTATCTTGAGATGTATGTGAAGGTGGAGCGTGACTGGCGCAATCAGGAAAAGAAACTCCGCCAGTTCGGATACATTGAATAATAATAACGAGAAAACGATAAATACAGAATATGGGACGATTAGTAGCAATAGTGGGACGGCCCAATGTGGGCAAGTCAACCCTGTTCAACCGGCTGACGCAGACGCGTGCAGCCATTGTGAACGACACCAGCGGCACCACCCGCGACCGCCAGTACGGCAAGATGGAGTGGAACGGCATGGAAATGTCGGTGGTGGACACAGGCGGCTGGGTTGTGAATTCGGAGGATATCTTTGAGGGTGAAATCAACAAGCAGGTCCAACTCGCCATCGAAGAGGCCGATGTGATACTCTTCGTGGTTGACATCAAGAACGGTATCACCAGTCTTGACGACCATGTGGCCGATATCCTGCGCCGCAGCAACAAACCTGTGATTGTTGTCACCAACAAGGACGACAATGCCGAGGGCATTTACGCCGAGGCCGAATTTTACGCTTTGGGTTTGGGACAACCCTTTTCCATCAGTGCCATCAACGGCACTGGGACGGGCGACTTGCTCGACGAGGTGGTGCGCCTCATGCCCAAGCAGGCGGGCGAACAACCCGACGACGAGTTGCCGCGTTTTGCCATCGTGGGACGTCCCAACGCAGGCAAATCCTCGTTGGTCAATGCCCTGATGGACGAGGAGCGCAACATTGTCACCGACATAGCCGGCACCACCCGCGACAGCATCTACTCACGTTACAACAAGTTTGGTTTCGACTTCTATTTGGTGGATACAGCAGGCATCCGCAAAAAAACCAAAGTGAATGAGGATGTGGAGTACTACTCGGTGCTGCGTAGCATCCGTGCCATAGAGAACAGTGATGTGTGCGTGCTCATCATTGATGCCACGCGAGGAATAGAGGCCCAGGACGCCAACATCTTCTCCATCATCCAAAAGAACCGCAAAGGGCTTGTTGTGCTGGTCAACAAGTGGGACCTGGTAGAGCACAAATCACAACGGTCGATCGACACCATGGTTGCCGCCATTCGCGACCGCTTTGCTCCCTTTGTCGACTTTCCCATTATCTTCGGGTCGGCGCTTACCAAACAACGGATTTACAAAGTGCTTGAAACTGCCATAGATGTGTATAAGAATCGCCAAACGGTGATTCCCACCTCGCAACTGAACAACGTGCTGCAGGCCGCCATCACCGCCTATCCGCCCCCTGCTGTGAAGGGCAAGTTCGTGAAAATCAAATACATCACGATGCTCAAGGGCGCCTATGTTCCCACATTCATCTTCTTCTGCAACTTGCCGCAGTGGATCCGTGACCCCTACAAGCGTTATTTGGAGAACAAAATCCGGGAAAACTGGAATTTCAATGGCACCATGATCAACTTATTCTTCCGCGAGAAGTGATTATTTCCTGTTTTCTTTGCGTTTTTTTCGGAAAGTGATATCTTTGTAACACAAAAACAATACTTTACCAAACCATTACCGCTATGAAGACAAGAATGCTACTGACCGCACTGCTGTTTGCTGTGGCAGCAGGGTTGGCTTCGGCCCAAATCAGTTATGAACAAGGTGTGAAATACTTTACCGACCGCAACTACAACGAAGCCGAGAAGTGTTTCAATGAGGTGGAAGCCGACAGCCCCAACTTTGGTTTTGCCCAGGCTTACAAAGGCATTATGTCGTATCGCCAAGACAATCCTTCCCAGGCTGTAATCTACCTTGCCCAGGCTGTTGAGAACATCGCACCCAACGATAAGAATAATGAGTTTTGGGCAAACGCATACCATCATCTTGCCCTCGCGCAATTTGACTGCAACGATTCAATCGCGGGCCTCGAAGCGCTGGGCAAGGCCATTGAACTGCAACCCGACAAAGCCGAATTGCTGCAAGAGCGCGGCATCGCACTGCAGAATTCAAAACGCTAT
>CACZNP010000044.1 GCA_902782545.1 uncultured Bacteroidales bacterium | reverse complement strand
AAGGCCTGCAACGCCTTCAGGCCCTGCAGGAATTCCTTCAAGGATAATAAAATCACTTTTCGTTGACCGTGATTTTGTCGTGGTCCATGGCCCGCCAGCAGTAGGCGATGTAGGCGATGACAAACGGTACCAACAGGCTCACAATGCTCATCACCTTGAGCGTGAACTCACTGCTGCTGCTGTTGTGCAGTGTGAGCGAACTCTGCACATCGAGCAACGACGGATAGTAGGCCGTTCCATTGAATCCCAGTACCCAAAAGAGGCTCAGCACCACCATGACGGTGCCCGCCCCGGCGGCCCAGATGCCCTTGGTGAACGACTTGTCGAGCAGGGATTTGCCAATGCCAAACAGCACCATCACCACACCCAGCAGCAGGAAGACCAGAGTCCACCACATGGTGAGGTAATTGTTCAGATACCGATAGTCGACCCATTGAGCATTGCCATTGTCATCGACCGCAACTCCCCCCGATGTGAGAATCACCGATGCTGTGGCCAAGAACAGCACCACGAAGATGGCGCCGTTGATGGTGAGCAACCGTCGCTGATGAGTGCGCAGGTCGTCATCATCGATGTTATTGATGAAATAGAGCGACGCAAGCGTGCGAGCCAGAAAGAACACCATGAACCCAAAGAGCAGGTTTTTCCAATTGCCCATGGCCTCCAACCCGTGCAAGGGACCCCATTGTGAGATGGTGGCAGCCTGCACGTTGAGGATATTGCTCTTGGTCACAGTGAACTCGGCACCGAAAAACATTCCAGCCACCGCCACGCCCAGCAGCACCGGTCCCAGCACGCCATTGATGAGCAACAGCGTGTCGTAGAATCGCCTTCCATAGACGTTGCCCGTCTTGGCCCGATACTCATAACTGATTGCCTGGACGACAAAACTGAACAGGATAAACATCCACAGCCAGTAGGCCCCACCGAAACTGGTGGAGTAGAACAGTGGAAAAGAGGCGAAGAAGGCTCCGCCAAAGGTTACCAGCGTGGTGAACGTCAGTTCCCACTTGCGCCCCAGCGAGCGCACCATCATCGCATGGTGGTTTTCATTCTTGCTGTGAATGAGCATCGACTGTCCACCCTGAACAAAGAGCATGAAAACCAGCACGGCACCCAGCACCGACATGATGAGCCACCAGTAGTTCTGAAGAAGGTAATACGTATCCATTGGTATGTTGTTTTGTTATTGTCAATGCAGTGAAATCATTCAGCGGTGTTGAGGTCGGTGAGTGATTTTTTGGAGATTTGCTTGCAGATGATGCTCACATCGGCAATGAGCAAGGCCGTGAACACAACGGCAAAAATCCAGAAGGTGATTTGCACATAACCGGCGCTCAGGTCGCTGATGGCCACCTTGTTGAGCATCAAGTCCTGGATGGTCCAAGGCTGTCGTCCCACTTCGGCCACAATCCATCCACAGGCACTACACAGATAGGTGAGCGGCACGGTGATGATGCAAAGCCAGTACCAAATCTTGCTCCACTTGTCGAATTTCGCAAACTTGGGCTTGTAGACCAGCAGCAGGGCAAGCACGAAAAACAGCACCAGATATCCGCCGACGGTGACCATCAGGTGGAAGGTGTAGAACGTGAGTGGCACATTGGGTACTGCCTCTTCGGGTGTGTCGAGATAGGCATAACCGAAGTGCTTGAAATCGGCTTTGATTGCTGTGGCCAGACTATCGGAGGCCAGTTTGTTTCCTGCCCGCTCGGCGGTGTGAAACTGTGCCAGCAGTTCTTTCACTTGCTTTCCTCGCTCCATGCGTTGGGCGATGGAGAGTGCCGAGTCGCCCTCCTGTGTGACCATGTTGCCGTCGATGATGTCGTTGATGCCCGGCACGAAGGCTTTGTAGTCATGGGTGGCGAGCAGCGACAGTCCGTAAGGTATGGAGATGTCGAACAAGTAGGGGTCTTCATCGTTTGTGACAGTCTTGGCAGGATTGAGGATGCCGAATGCCACAATCGCCTGCTCGGTGCTGCCCTTGTACAGCCCCTCCATGGCTGCCAGTTTCATGGGTTGGTACTTGGCAACGGTCACCGCGCTGGTGTCGCCGGAAATGCTTGTGAGCACGATGCCCACCAGCCCCGCCCAGGCACCCACCTTGGGGCTGCGCTGGCAGTGCTCGGTGTTGCGCTTGCGCAGCAACATCCACGCACACACGCCCACCACAAATGCGCCTCCCAAGGCCCATGCACTGGTGACGGTGTGCAAGACCTTGCTGATGGCAACTGGCGAGAGGGCCACTTGCCAGAAACTCGTCATCTCGTTGCGCATGGTGGCGGGATTGAACTCGCATCCAGCAGGGTACTGCATCCAAGCGTTGGCCACAAGAATCCACAGTGCCGAAAGGCTTGCTCCCACCGCTGTGAGCCAGGTCGAAGCCAGATGGAATCGCGGGCTCACCTTTTTCCATCCAAAGAACATCACAGCAATGAATGTGGCCTCCATGAAGAAAGCCAAAATGCCTTCGATGGCAAGCGGAGCACCGAAAATGTCGCCCACGAACCAACTGTAATTGCTCCAATTGGTGCCAAATTCAAATTCCAAGATGATTCCTGTGGCCACCCCAATGGCGAAGTTCACCCCGAAGATGGTCATCCAGAACTTGGTTGTTGCCAGCCATTTCTCGCTTCGTGTGCGGTAGTAGAGGGTCTCCATGATGGCCACAATCAGCCCCAATCCCAAAGTGAGGGGCACAAACAGCCAGTGATAGATAGCCGTGAGTGCGAATTGGGCGCGCGACCAGTCGACAACAGTTGTTAGATCTTCCATGATGATATTTTTTTGGTTTGATTTCTGAAGTTAAAACATGAAGTTACAATCGTTAACCCCGCTTGGTGAGTTGCTCTCGCACGTATTGGGCCTTGCCCTCGTCGTCGCTTGCTACACCATTGAGGAAGTTTGGGAAAAAGATGAAGCGCAAAATCACAAAAAACACCACAATCTTGATGCCGATAATGAGCCAAAGCGTCTTGCCCACAGTCATACTGCGGAAGCCGTCATAGTAGAGATAGAATACCCTTTTGAACCAGTTCTCATTTCGGCGGTCAATGGTGTGGGAAGGTTGTTTCATGAGATTGAGGCTTAACAAGTCCCAAATTTACTGAAAAAAAGTGAAATTCCAAAAAAATTTCCTTAAAAAAACGCTCCCAAGGCCGAAAAAGAGTGCCTGCCGGCAGAAGTTGTCGCCAGCAGGCACTGCTGATTGTGAAGTCATTGCTCACCCTTGAAGGGTGCTAGGATGTCAGCGGATAACCTTGGATGCGGTGCAAGTGCCGTCGCTGTAACGCGTCAGCACGATATTGATGCCATCGAAAGGCGTCTTGCTCACGTGACCCGCCAGATTGACATACTCGCGGCTCACTGCAGTTTTCTCACCCAGGCTTTGTGCGATGCCCGTGATGGAGATGTCGTAGTTGAGGACGGGCGCAACTGCCAATGACAAGGGGTCGTCGGTGTTTTTGTACCAACTGCCAGTTTCAAGATATTCATGGTTCAAGTCCTCGTCGTAGACAAAGTGATAGGCCGTGCACTTCTCTCCCTCATTTCGCCGGCACAACAGGATGGCGATGTCATCTCCGTTGTCGTTGGGGAAAGGCCCCACCACGGCAAAAAACTCAGTTCCCGCTGAAATGGTTATGGGAGTGTCGAAAACGAACTCGGTGGCATTGACCGTCGTGGGGTCAAACGCCAGATTGCCAGCCTTGACGCTGGTGCTTCCCAACACCGAGGCAGGCATTCCATCGTCGCCAGCAGCCATGATTTTCACAACGATGTCGGCATCGCTGGAACTTGCCGTGGTTTTGCCGAAGTAGATATTCACGCTCTCGATTTGAGCATCGGTCAGAGGCGCGTCGAAATGCTCGGCAAATTCTCCAATGCCCAGCCAGTTGGTT
>CACZNP010000043.1 GCA_902782545.1 uncultured Bacteroidales bacterium | reverse complement strand
TTGACGGGAAGCGAAAGGGTGAGTTTGGAGTCTTTGACGCTTTCGTAGAACGAACCATCGGCAAGGTAGTCGGCAAAGTCCATCTTGAGGCTGCCTGTCAACTGCACACCCGTGCGATTGGCAAGGCCTATACCGGTCTTCGTACCGCTCAACGACATAAAAATCTTTGGTTCTATCCCGATGCCATACCATCCGTTGATGGAGAGTGAAAACTCGTCAACACCGGCATCAAACTGGTTCTTCAGTGCCTTCGCGCTCCATTCGCCGTTTTCCAGGGTCACCTCCATCTCTCCTTCATAACTCATCGATGCCTTGAATGTTCCCTTCATCTCGGCAAACGCATCGAAATACCAGTTCAACTGCAATTCTGGCTTAAAGAACAGAATGGGTATCGGTGTGGCTATGATTCCCAGTGGGACTGAAGCGATGTTGTTAACCTTGGAACTTCCATTCCTTCCTGTGATCGACGCGTCTAACGAAGCGTTGAAGTCGGAAGAGATGTTGAAACGGGCATACAATTTGCCGCCTTTGGGTTTGTGAATATACATCTTCAACTTTCCTTTGGTGTCGACATGCGTTCCAAAACCAACAGTGTAGTCATCCACAGTCAGTGTTGGTGGATGGACATCAATGTTTTGCTTCCACAGTTCCTTGTCGCCCTTGAGCGTCCAGTCGCTCTTGGCATATCGAGGCAACGAACCGCTTCCTGCCTTCTGATAGATGTCGCCATAGCCGTAGTAGAAAATTTCGTCGTAAAGATCGTCAATACCTGCCTTCTCACAGGAATATACGAAACCCTCGGTGGTCTCGTCAATGGATGTGATTCGCGCAACAATGCCATCTTCAAACACCGCATTGTCCCATGTGCTACCCACCACATCGCCCACTTTGGGCCGTAACGATTCGGGCGTTTCCTTGCGCATCGTGAACGACACGGTATCGCCCTTGATAAGGTAGTCCTCATACTTTTCGTCGAGCACTACGGCTTCCTCGGCCAACTTGGGAGCAGGAGTGTTGAAACTCACACTGTCCACCTGCTGGAGTTCTATTTCCTGATAGGTGTTATCCTTGAAATAAATCACTTGGATGTCGTAGGTGACGCTGCCTGGCTTCATGTCGTAGGTGATGAAACTGATATCATCGGACTCGCAAGCAAACGATTCGCCGTTTTTATAATGAAAGTAAAGCACTTGTTGTGCCGCAATTTGCATAACCGTGGCGACAAGCAAAGCAAATAATAATGTCTTCCGTTTCATCGCTTCAGGAATTTATAGGTTACACTTCCAACTTTAATCAAATACACACCTTGCGGCAGTTCTTCCAGGGAGATTGTAGCCGCTTGCCCTTGGTATGTCATGCTCTTGACCAGCGTGCCGTTGGCGGTGTAAACCAGCGTTGCTGTGCCTTGTGGTTGATTGACAACGGTGATTTCATTGCCCCTGAACTTCACAATGGGCGTTGCGGCTCCCACTGTTTCGATGCCGTCGGGCGTTTCTGTGTAGATGTAGTGTTGAACATCGGCCATCGACACACGCAACTCATGGTCGCCGCGAACAACAATATCGCCGTCCTCAAAGGTCACATAGGGGATCATTGTGGGCGAAGTGGAGGGCGCACGGAGATACACCACATTCCGAGTGCCGTCTTTCATCTTCAGTACCATCGCATTCTGAGCCTGAACGCCAGCACAAACGATGGACAACAAGAGGAATAAGATTATCTTTTTCATATTTTTGAATTTAAAGATTCGTGAAAACAGTTAACGATATGCATGCTAATGGCTCGTGAAGGCACAGGCTCTCTTTTACGTGATTGCCTATTGACTCACATCAGTGCGACGAACTAAGAATGATGCTCACCAGCATGGTCAAGTCGGCAATGCCTGTCTCGCCGTCATTGTTCACATCGCTGCGCTCATTTTCAGAATTCGTGACGAGCAAGTCAACAAGTTGCGTCACATCGGCAATTCCTACTTCTCCGTCACCATTCACATCGCCCTTCTCGCCGGAAGGCTGGTCGGTGAGGTCGCCCACGATGTTGGGCATGAAATTCTTCCATTGGTCGGCAACCTCATACTTGCCCAAGTATTCATTCTTCACATGAAGCACACAAGAAGCAGACGGACCGTGGTAGAATACATCCCTACCCATGGTCACGTTATCGGGATCTGGATAGGAATAGATTTGCTGCAAACCTGTGCAACTGGTAAAGGCGTAACTACCGATCGATGTCACACCCTTGCCGATGGTGAGTTTGGTGATGCCACTGCTTCGCGAGAATGCGTTGCTTTCAAGGGTGGTCACATTGTCGGGAATCACCACCTCGGTAAAAGCCATACACGCATCAAAAGCCTGACTGCCTATGACTTGAAGCGAAGAGGGGAAGGTGACATTATTCAGATTGCGACATGCGGCGAATGCCTCCTCCCCAATTTCCCTCAACGTCGACGGGAACTTGACATTTATAAGTATATCATTGTTGACAAAACAGGGGGCAATCGAAACGATTCCTTCCTTGAAGGTTAAGGTTTCAGGAATATCGCCTCGCAAACCCGCAGCCACTTTGCCAAAATAGACCACACCATCGGGTTGGTTGCTGTACCACTTTGTGTAACTAATGGCATTACGCCCCATTCTCTCCACATTCTCTCCTCCGTTGATGGTCGTCACCTTAGAGCAACGGGCAAATGCACTCCTGCCAATCGTGAGAAGCGTGGATGGCAATGTGATTGTTGTGAGCGATGTACAATTTTCAAACGCACTCTCCTGTATTTCTTTGACGGGCTCTGGAATGTCAAGCGTGGTCAAACTTTTACAACCCGAGAATGAACTGAAGCCGATGATTTGCAACACGCGGCCAAAGGTCACGCTCTTCAAGCCTGTACAATCTTCGAACGCAAAAGAGTCGATTTTGATCACACCATCACCAACCGATACATCGGTGATGTTTTTGCAATAATAGAATGCGTTCCTGGCTATCGCAGTCACTGTGTAGGGACGGTTCTCGATAAGAACCATGCGCGGGATGGTCACCACACCACTGAGCGAGTTGTAACCGCCATTGCTTTTCTCGGGAGCAACGCTCACGGTGTTGCCGTCTTCATTGATGTCGTAACATAGGTCGCCCACTTTGTAGTCGTAGGCGCCCGCTGTTAGCATTGCGGCAGCGAACAGTAAACAAGTAAAGAATCGTGTCATAATCATATCGTTAAAGGTTCAACTTCACATGATTGATTTTGTAAACTTACTCATTTTGAGTAAGTGAGTCATAGCATTTGAATTGCATTTTGACAAAGTGAGCCCAACGAATGACGGAATGCCTTTTTCCCGTGACGAATAAAAAAAACCTGTGTTCAGAATGACAAATCAAATGTGATGTAAAATTATAATTGTATTTTTGTGGTTGAATATGAGCAACAAGTCTTTCACATCTTTTTCTGCGATTTGCGCCGTGGCGCTGTGGTTTCTCACCACCGCCATGTTGCCGCCAACAACACAATCCGCAACCTCGCTTGTGGAGAGCAATCTGAGTTTTCGACGGTTCACTACTATCGATGGATTGCCACAAATGCAAACCGAAACCGTGTGGCAAGATTCAGAAGGCTACATCTACGTCGGCACTCTGTCGGGCTTCGTCCGTTACGATGGACTTACGCTGACACCTTTCTTGAGAGGACGGCGGGAAAACATCGTCAATTTTCAAGAGGCGGGCGGGCAGGTGCGTGCCTTGGGTTTTGTCAGGCAATGGACAGTCCAAGGCGACAAGGCGACTGAAATCCCCATTGATCCCAAGGGAGAATGGTTGCTCAACAACTTCAACTCCCCCGACTTGCCGCCTGGCTATGTGTTGCTCGAGGACAAAGAAGAGATGAACCGTGTGCTTGGCAAGGTGACAACCACGGGCATAAACCACTCGGTTGCGTTGCCCATATTCGATGAAATGACGCCCGACCGCAAGATGTACGTCCACTCCACAGGCATCTACGTTCCCACGATTCGCGGCCTCTTCCGCATCAACCATTACGGCACGGCAAAACTCTCAAATAAAACCGACGTGTTTTCGCTATCGGCTTTGGCCGACACACTGTATGCCTTTGCTGCCGACGGCGTTTATCGCGTGGACAAAACAGGCCTGACACTGATACGGGAGCACCGCTTCGACGCTCCCGACTACGGACTCATGGTACGCCCGTTCCGCAATGGACAGTTTGTCATTGCCGACTCACACACCATTTGGCTTTACGACAGCGGCACAGCAGCACCCATGAAGCAGTTGGCCACAGGCTTTAATTTGATAAAAGACATTCTGGTCGACAAGTGGAATCGGCTATGGGCGGCCACTTATCAAGGCGTTTACTGCTTTTTCCATTGCAACTTTGTCAAGCACCGGTTGACCGACCCCAACGACATTGTGCGTGCGATAACCGTTTGCGACAATCGCCTCATAATGGGCACGCTCAATGGTAAAGTGATTGCCGACGGGCAAACAATCGCCGACGACAACCAGAATTTCTATGCACCGAGCGCAATTGCAATTGACCACAAAGTGTATCTCGCTGGCAACGGCGATGTAGAGGAAGTGCAAGGCAATACGGTTCGCAAGTTGGGACTCCCTGAAGACCGTTATCAGTTTGTTTCGCGGTATGCCGGAAAACTTATCATTGGCACCCGCAACAGTGTGCTCGCCTATGATATCGCCACAGCAAGGTTGGATACAATTTGTGAACAAATGAAGCGGCTGTGGTGCGCCGTGGACGACGGGCAAGGCAATCTTTGGATAAGTGACAATACCGGGCTTTACAGACTCTCAGCCGTGGGCAAACTCTCACGGCCCGACATCAAGCAAATCAAGTCCACAACCACCTCCCAAGTCATCACCACCATGGCAAGTGACGGCAAAGGAAAGGTGTGTTTTGCGGTGGGCGACACGCTGTTTGCCATCATTCATGGAAAGGCGCACGTCATCAACGAAGCAAAGTCAATGCTCAAAGAGCATGAAATCCGAGCAATTCATCTTTCTCCCAAAGGTGTTCTCATCGCCGCCACTGTCAATGGCATGATGGTGGCACGTCTCAACGATTCGGGCCAAGCAAGCCAAATCCATTGGTTTGATGCTCAAAACGGTTTCACCACAATCGACCCGCAGATGGCCAAGATGGCCGAGGAACCCGATGGCACCGTGTGGCTCACAGGTTTGGAGGAAATGACGTCGTTCC
>CACZNP010000042.1 GCA_902782545.1 uncultured Bacteroidales bacterium | reverse complement strand
GGGGGACCATGCAAAGTTACACAAAAGTATGACAAAAACAACTTCTCACACGGCAATAATACCAACAGACATTTCCAAACACAAAAAAAATTTGCAACAGCGGCGAATTTCTATTACCTTTGCTTAATGAACCTGATTCGTCGAACACAACCTTTCCGAATATGAAAAAGACCGTTTCACCCAAAAAAGCAGAGAAAAAAAACACGCTCGCCATCATCAAAGATGACCCTTGGCTTGAGCCATTTGCACCCGCCATCGTGGGGCGGCATGAAGATGCCGTGCGCAAGATCGCCGAACTCACCGCAGGCAAGGGACTGCTGCGCGACTTTGCAAACGCACATCATTACTACGGACTACACCGCACCGATGAGGGCGGCTGGGTGTTGCGTGAATGGGCTCCCAATGCCACCGAGATATATGTGATAGGGCAGTTCAACGATTGGCGCGAATGTGCACCCTACCGCATGAACCGGCTCGCCGACGGCAACTGGGAACTGGTTCTTCCTGAGCGTGCCATGAAGCACGGCGACCTGTTCAAACTCAAAGTGCGTTGGAACGGCGGCGAGGGTGAGCGCATCCCGGCCTATGCCACCCGTGTGGTGCAGGACGATGTCACCAAGATTTTCTCGGCACAAGTTTGGGCACCCGAGAATCCTTACCAATTTGTTGTGGACGACTTTGTGCCCAACGTGTCGCCGTTGCTCATCTATGAGTGCCACATCGGCATGGGACAGGATAAGGAGGCCGTGGGCACCTACGATGAATTCCGTCGCAACGTGCTGCCGCGAGTGATAGCCGACGGTTACAACGCCATCCAAATCATGGCCATACAGGAACATCCCTACTATGGGTCGTTTGGATACCATGTGTCGAGTTTTTATGCCGCTTCCAGCCGGTTTGGAACACCCGATGAACTGAAGCACCTAATTGATGACGCACACGCTGCTGGCGTGGCGGTAATCATGGACATCGTCCACTCTCATGCGGTGAAGAATGAAGTGGAGGGACTGGGACGATTCGACGGCAGTTACGACCAGTACTTCTACGGCGATGGTCGACGCGAGCACCCGGCTTGGGACTCGTTGTGTTTTGACTATGGCAAGAATGCCGTGCTCAACTTCCTGTTGTCGAACTGCAAATTCTGGCTCGAGGAATACCGTTTTGACGGATTCCGTTTTGACGGTGTCACATCCATGCTCTACTATAGCCATGGGCTGGGACAAGCCTTTGGCAGTTACGACGACTACTACAATGGCGGCGAAGACACCAACGCCATCACCTACTTGACCCTGGCCAACGTGCTCATCCACGAGGTGAACCCACACGCCATCACCATTGCCGAGGAAATGAGTGGCATGCCGGGACTGGCACGCTCCTACGAAGATGGAGGCATCGGATTCGACTACCGCATGGCCATGGGCATTCCGGATTACTGGATCAAAACCATCAAGGAAAAGAAGGACGAGGACTGGAAGCCCACGTCAATATTCTGGGAACTCACCAACCGCCGGGCCGATGAGAAAACCATCAGTTACGCCGAGAGCCACGACCAAGCACTGGTGGGCGACAAGACCATCATCTTCCGCCTCATCGACAAGGAAATGTACTGGCACATGATGGTGGGCGACCATGACGGTGTGGTGGACCGTGGCATGGCTTTGCACAAAATGATCAGGTTGGTGACGGCTTCCACCATCAATGGCGGCTACCTCAACTTCATGGGCAACGAATGGGGACATCCCGAGTGGATCGACTTCCCGCGCGAGGGGAACGGGTGGAGTTACAAATATGCCCGCAGGCAGTGGAGCCTGGTGGACCGCGAGGACCTCAAGTACCAGTACCTGAACAATTGGGACCAAGACATCATGCACCTGATAGGCGGCACGCACAATTTCCAGGCATTGCCCATCCAGAAGTTGTGGGACAAAGACGATGACCAAGTTCTCGCCTATAAACGCGGGAATCTGGTGTTCGTTTTCAATTTCAGTCCAGTGAATTCGTTCACCGACTATGGCATTCTTGCCCCCGAGGGCGAATACGAAGGCGTGTTCGATAGCGACAATGCCCGCTACGGCGGTTATGGCAACATCGACAGCGAGGTGAAACACCTCACCCAACACGACCCACTCTATGCCGGAGCCCGACTGGGATGGCTCAAACTATACTTGCCGGCGCGCTCGGTGCAGATTCTGCGCCTGAAGCCTGCTCGCCGTCGCGCGGCCGCGCCAAAAGTTCAAAAGAGTCCACGTAAATCTCGGTAACGTACCGCTTGATTTGATTGCGGTCTTCCCAAGCACGTGTGCGCAAGTGGCCCTCAATGTAGAGTTGGGTGCCGCGGCGCACATATTTTTCGGCCACCTCGGCATTTTTGCCCCACATTACAATGTTGTGCCACTCGGTACGCTCAGGAACCTGTACACCGTTGGCATTGGTGAAGGCACGTTCAGTCGTGGCAAGGGTAAACGTGACCATGGGTTGGTTTTGCGCCACATAGCGCACATCGGGGTCTTTGCCCACACGACCTAAAAGGATAACTTTGTTGACTGCCATGGTTTTATCTGTTTTTCATTGTTCTACAATTTAATCACTTGTCTATCAATGGAGACAATGCCACACGCTCGTGCAAGCCGAAGAGCAAGTTCATCACATGCACAGCATTGCCGGCGGTGCCCTTGTATTGCTTGTTGAGAACCGTGCTCACCTTGAGCACGTCACCTTCCTTCGACAGGTGGATATAGCACTTGTTGGTGTCGGCCACATGAGCAAGCAGCGGTTCACGCTCGGTGACAAAAGTGAAGTTGTGGTCATCGTAATAATCTCGGTAAAGCGACAACAACACTTCAAGCGACACAGCGCACTTGACGGCAATCCGGGTCAGCACTCCTTGTGCGCCGCCACCAGGGAATTCCCGCTTGGCACTTATCACCACATGGCTCTTGAAACTACTCTGCAAGATGTTCAACACATACTCCAAACTGGAGGAATCGCAGTTGCTGTCCAAGGCCGGGAACACTTCCTCGCCGTTGTCGACAAGGGTTGACTGCACCTCAATGTCGCTGTTGAGCAACAAATTACGTGCCAGTGGCAACACCCCCAGCATAATCCCCATGGCCTGTGCTCCGGGGCAAGCCACACGGTAGCAATCATGCACCATGAACTTGCGGTTCATCTCACACACACCATAGGTAAATCCTTCGGGGCATAGCCGTGGCGGGCACATATCGATGATGCGTAAATCGGTGGGAAGTTGCGATGGAAGCAACGACAACCCATCATGGCAGCACAAAAACACCAAATCGGTGTCGGCAAGGTCGGGAATCGGGGCAATCATCAAATCGGTGTCACCCATGAATCTCGGGAAAACTGCGTCTACCCGCTGATTGGCAGCCGTTCCTTCTGCATCGCTCACCCAACACAGTTTCACGTCGGGATGCTCAAGCAACAGTGTGATGAGTTGCTCGGTGGTGGGGCCAGTGGTGCCCACAATGCCAGTTTTTATCATGCGTCAATGGGTTTTGTCTCAATAAATCGTTGCAGTGCTTTAAGTACCTCATCGTGAGAAACGCCTTCCCGCAAGATGGCGAATACGGTGTCGGCACCGGCTATAGTGCCCAAAATCTCGGGCAACTTGCTCATGTCAATGTCATAGGCCAGCCCGGTGGCATAGCCATTCCTGGTTTTGATGACTGCTATGTTGGCCGAGAACTCTATTGAAATGAAACCATACTGGTGTGCCGTCTTGGGCACCGACTGGCCATTCATCAGCAGTGAGTCCTGAAGTTCGTTGTTATTGGGAATGATGTACATGAATGAACCATCGTCGGTGGCTATTTTTGTGACACGCAAAGTGCGCAGGTCGCGCGACAATGTGGCCTGGGTCACATGAATATCACGTGTGGCAAGAAGGCTCACCAGTTCTTGCTGACTACCCACATGATGATGCTTGAGTATGTCGAGAATAACTTGTAAGCGATTACGTTTATTTTTCATGTCGTCGGTAAAGTTAGTGAATTAGATTATTGGCAAATATAAATGAAAATTCTCATAGAACCAAATTATCGGCCCTCAAATTTGCATTTTTATGCACCTTCACTGGTTTTCAACTTTACGCTGGCCAAAAATGCGGTCATAGACAATCTGTGTGGCTCCCAGATGGGAGGCAATGTATTGGCCAGCCACTTCACCGCAATGACGAAGACGGGTGGAATCACCGAGCAACTGGTCCATCACCGATTCGAATGCCTCAACGCTGTCGATGCTGAATCCGCCACCACAGGCCATCAAGTCACCGGCCTCTTGGAATTTCTCATGGCGGGGACCGAACACCACGGGGATGCCATAGACCGCCGCTTCGTTGATGTTGTGGATGCCAGTTCCAAAACCGCCACCCACATACGCCATTTGACCATAACGATAGAGCGAGGACAGTATACCGAAACTGTCAATAATCAGGCAATCAAGGGCTGAAACCTGCTCCAGCGTGGTGTCGCTGTAAAGACCCACAGGACGGTGAACCTGCGACATGAGTTTGCGCAAACGCTCATGGTCAAACTCATGGGGCGCAATGATCAGTTTCATGCCAGGATGAGAATTGAAGTAAGGGAGCACAATCTCCTCGTCGGGTGGCCAAGAACTGCCCATCACCATTGTGAACGGAGAATCCTTGACAAATCGGGCAATCATCGGAAACTCGCGGGCGGCAGATCGCACATCCGACACTCTGTCGAAACGGGTGTCACCGCTCACTTCCACATCATTGATACCAATGCTGTGCAGCAGTGCGCGCGATTCCTCGTTCTGGACAAAGAGTGTGGTGAAACACTTGAGTATTTTCCGCATCATGCCACCCCAAGGCTTGAAAAACGACTGGCTGGGCCTGAAAATGGCCGAGATGATATAGGTGGGCACCTGACGGCGCCTCAACTCCATCAGATAATTGCCCCAAAACTCGTACTTGACAAATATGGCTACCGAAGGCCTGACGATGTCAAGAAAACGCTTCACGTTGTTGGGTAAGTCAAATGGCAAATAGCACACTGCGTCCACACGGTCATAATTCTTTCGCACCTCGTAGCCCGACGGGGAGAAAAATGAAAGCACAATGTGCGCGTCGGGGTCGTTCGCCTTGATTTTCTCAATGAGTGGACGACCTTGCTCAAACTCACCCAACGAGGAGGCGTGAACCCAAATGTAGCGGACATTGGGATTGAGTTGGGAACGCAACCTCTCAAAGGTATCGCGTTGGCCATCGAGCATGAGGCGCGCCTTACGCTTACGTAACGATGCCAAACGGACTGCGGCGCGATAAGCCAATATGCCAAAATTGTAAATGGGATCCATGGGTCAGAAAGTTGACATGAGCCGCGGACGCTGCAACGAGGAGCGGTCGCGACGGTTTTTCCAAATCAGATTATCAATATAGAACCGGCATCCAATCTGCTGCCAAAACCCAAACACGCGATGGGTGGCATGAAACGACAAGGATGCCGTAAGGTCGACATAGCGTGTATTTACCACATGAGCGATGACATCGGTGCGGCTGTAGACTTTGCTGCGATAGTATGGATCGCCCAAATTAAGTTCACTGCCAAACATCGGATACAAGGGAAACAGGTCCTTGCCGGCAAAGAAGTCTTCGCCCACCTCGAACCACGATTTGCGAAGCCGGGCTTGCAGGACAAATCCTGCAGGCGTTTCCCAATGGTCCAGTGCCCGACAACGCTGCATCTGCACCACAGCGCCCACATCCAGGCGCAACAAATCAAGGCTCGTGTGACGGGTGAAGTCGTAGCCCACCATGGCATTGATGGTCGCGTCATCGTTCACACCCTCACCCTCGGGGGCATTTTTGCGCTTGGCAAGATGGTTGTACTGGACATGACCGCCCAGCATCAGGCCACCGCCCACCGCCCAATCCACATTGAACAGCACATTAAACGCCTCGCGTTGTTTCTGAGTCTGCATCTGACGCCAATCCAGTGCCATCTCGG
>CACZNP010000041.1 GCA_902782545.1 uncultured Bacteroidales bacterium | reverse complement strand
TACTGGACACAAGGATCTTGAGACATTGTTTTCCAGTTGATTTCTCCATTATGATGTGACACATCAATTCCATTGTATGCTTGTGCAACGAGTGTTTCAATTGTCTTTTGTTTTTCGGCTTCAGCCTTGTCCTCGGCATCACATATAATGGTAACAAAAAGAAAAAAAATAACAAATGCAATTAAAAACACGGCAAGTGTTGGAAGAACCACTACCAATAAAAACGATTTCAACAGTTTCATCTTATTTAAATTTAAAATTTAAACATTGTATTTTTAGGTTGTATATAATTCTTTTGTTGTATATATCCTCCATTGGCAAATTTTATGCCAATCCATCCAAGCCAGCGGTTGGCAGTATCTCGGTCTTAATCCTTATTAGTAATGGAAAAGGTATGGGAGGGCAAAATGTGTAATGTTCTGGAAATCAACAATGGTTATGCCTTATTGCTTTTGATGTGTAACTTCTCACTTCAGGCCCACAAAAACAGGGCCCGGCTGGATTGTTGAGATTCAGTCGGGTCCATTTATTATTGAGCAGGTGTTCGCCTTATTGGGCTGCAGCGAGCAGGTCGCGGGGCAAAACTGGCATAGCGCCGTTCTGGGTGCAGACAAAGGCACTTACCTTGACGGCCAACTCGTGGGCTTCGGGGACTGACTTCCCGTTTAGGATGGCAGCGCAGAAAGAACCTGTGAACGAGTCACCGGCGCCGACGGTATCGGCAACCACGACCTTGGGTGTCTCCTGGAAGGACATTTGGCCGCGTGTGAAGACGTACGAGCCATTGGTGCCACAAGTGAGGACCAGCATATCCAGGTCATATTTGCCCAGGATGAGCCAGCACTTGTTCTCAATGTCGAGGCCGGGATAACCGAACATGCGCCCTATGGTCACCAACTCTTCATCGTTGATTTTGAGCACATTGCAACGACGCATCGACTGCTGGATGATTTCCTTGTTGTAGAACTGCTGACGCAAGTTGATGTCAAAAATCTTCATACAGTCATCGGGGGTGGCGTCAAGGAAACGGTGAATGTTCTCACGCGACACGACATTGCGCTGAGCCAGTGAACCGTAGCATACGGCGCGGCAGTTGGCAGCGATTTCTTCAATCTCGGGGGTGAAGGGAATGTTGTCCCATGCCACGTTCTCCTTGATGTCATAAATGGGTATGCCACCCTCGGCCAGGGTCACTTGCACCGTGCCGGTGGGATAAGGCACCCGCGGCATGAGATACTTGAGCCCATGCTCCTCCAGGGCTTCGATGGTCTCCTCGGCGAGTTTATCCTCGCCCAGTGCACTGATGGCGATAGCATTGTCACTGCCCAGGAATTGTCCGGCGTGATAAGCGAAGTTTGCGGGTGCACCGCCCAGTTTTTTACCTTCGGGGAGCACATCCCACAAGGCCTCACCCAGGCCCACTACAAAACGTTTTTCATTCATAGTATTAACGGGGTTTAATTGTTCACAGATTGGGTCTTGAGTTGTTTAATGTAGGTAAACAGATAGATGACACCGATGGCCATCACTGCCACAGCACCTGCCTGACCCACAGCGTCGCTGGCAAAGCCCATCAGCAGCGGGAAAATCGTGCCACCAAACAGGCCCATAATCATCAGTCCCGACACTTCGTTCTGTTTCTGCGGCATCGAAGTGAGCGCTTGGGCGAAACAAATCGAGAAGATGTTTGAGTTGCCGTAACCCACGAGTGCGATAGCAGTATAGAGTATCCACTTCTCGGCACCGAAGAACATGCCGCACATCGACAGAGCCATCATGACGACACTGATGAAGAAGAATGTGAGAGTCTTCATCACGCGCAGGAAGAAAGAACCCGTCAAGCAGCCGATGGTACGGAAGATGAAGTACAGCGAGGTGGCAAACGCAGCCTCGTTCAAGGTCATGCCCAGACGCTCCATGAGAATCTTGGGAGCGGTGGTGTTGGTACCCACATCAATGCCCACATGACACATGATGCCCAGGAACGAAAGCAACACAACGGGTGTGCCCAACAACTTGAAGCACTCCACAAAGGTCGATGGCTTGCCCTCGATTTTCTCTTCGTGAATGGGGGTAACACCCAGCAGGATTGCCGAGAACACACCAACCACAAAGTAGATGGCAAACAGCACGCGCCAGTCAAGCCCCAAACTGGGAATGACTGCCGTGGCTCCCCACATCGCCAAATAAGGTGCAAGGAACGAGGCAATCGCCTTGATGAACTGGCCAAAGGTGAGCGTCGATGCCAAGTTGCCGCCACCCATCACGGTGGACACCAATGGGTTGAGCGAGGTCTGCATCAGCGCATTGCCAATGCCCAACAGCGAAAAGGAGATGAGCATGACAGCAAAACTGTTACCGAACAGTGGAATCATCAGCGAAAGCACCGTCACCGCCAGCGAGAGCAACACAGTCTTTTTGCGGCCGATTTTGTTCATCAGCATTCCCGTAGGAACGCTGAAGATGAGGAACCAGAAGAACACCAGCGACGGGAAGATATTGGCCACCGAGTCCGAGAGGTGGAGGTCTTCTTTTACATAGTTGGATGCGATACCTACCAGGTCAACGAAGCCCATGCAAAAGAAGCACAGCATGACCGAGATAATCGCGATTTTATTCGTCTTTGCCATTGTGGTTGTTTGGTTTTAAATCATTTTGATCTGTTAAAAGTTTATCTGGTATATCGTGGCCTTGCCACCTTTGACCTTGAGGTCGGTATAAGGGACACTGGGAAACACGAGATTGGTCATTGCCATACGGCCAGCGGCATCAAAAGCCTCGATGCTGCAACGATCAATGAAGATGCGCAACTGCTTGAGGGCACCATGGGTTGGCGCTACTGTCACGACAGGGAATGCCTCGCTGAATGAAGCATCTCCGCTGGCTGAGCGGTCCATCGCAAAAGTCTGCTTGGAAGCGTCATAGGTCATCACCACCCGCTCACCATTGGCGTTCGAGAGGGTCAATTCCATCGAGTTTTTCATGTCCACTACGATTTCGCAGGTCTCGGTAGGCTTTTTAACTTTGGCACCGCGAGCCGCAAGCATCTCAGGCGAAGGCTTCACACTGACGTAGGTTTCCTCGCCATCTTCAAACAGGCTCAAATCGCGGGGAATGGAATTGGCGCTGCGGAATTGGCGGGTTGGCACCTGGTTGGCATACTGCCAGTTGGACATCCATGCCAATACCACATGGCGTCCTGCGGGAGCATTATAAAACGAAACCGTGGCATAGTGGTCTTTGCCATAGTCCAGCCACTTGGTGACCTTGGGCATCGATTCACAGGTGAACTTGTGGCCGTCAAAGTCGCCCACAAAGTACTGCGTCGCCGAACCACCGAAGGGGCCTCCGGGATTGATGTTGCAAAGCAACACCCACTTGCCATCAATCTTCATTAGGTCGGGGCACTCCCACACGCCACCGTGGTTGCCGTATTCCTTGCCAAAGGAACTTTCATATTTCCACTCTTTCAAGTCACGCGACGAGTAGATGCGCATCTCCTGACCGGCGGCGAGAATCATATTCCAGCAATTGACATCGGCATTCCAAAAAGGATTGGGGTCGCGGAAATCAGGAATGTCGCTCGCCAAGACAGGGTTGCCCTCATATTTGTCGAACGTCAAGCCGTTGTCGTGCGAAATGGCAATGGATTGTGTCTGGTTCTGTCCGGCAGAAGTGTAGATAGCCACCACATCGTCCCCATTGGTCACACAGGAACCCGAGAAAATCGTTCCCAAAGCATCGGGCTCGATGGCAATGGGTTGTGGTTGCCAATGAATCAGGTCGGTCGAGATCGAGTGTCCCCACGTCATGTTCTCCCATTGGGAGCCGTACGGGTTGTACTGATAGTACAGATGCCACACGCCATCCTTGTAGAACATGCCGTTGGGATCGTTCATCCAGCCATAGGCGGGCGTATGATGATAGGCAGGGCGGAAACGCTCACGGTTAGCCGAGTCGAATGCGTCCGAAATCTTCATCTCTCGCCAGCAAGCAAAGTCCTTGACGGCACCCGTTGTGCGACGATCGCCATGGAAAGTGATGTCGAGCAGCGCCGTCTTGTTGCCAAATCGCTTGATATCGAGCGGCACAAAATAGTCCACCTTGTCCACGGCAAGACGCACATTGAGCGATTGGACCTGCTCATTGTCCACAATCACACGCACGTGGGCATACTCTTCTTTCTCTTGAACGGGTAGCAACACATAACGGCCCGTTGCATCAACCCGCAGCATGGCATGGTTGTCGCTCAATAACTGGGGGGCCAGTGCCGTGGCCGACATAGCCACGAGCACTGCCACCATCATAGTTAACAATCTGTTCATGATTGCAAATGTACAATATTTTCTTTTATTGGAACACCTTCAAGTCGGAAATGGTGATATTGCCACCATAATTGTTGATGCTCCAGCAATTCTTCTGGATTCCGTAGATGCGGTTGGTGTAGGCGCACACGTCATTGATATACATCACCATGACCGAGTTGTCGGTGTAGATGTTGATGTGATACACATTGTCCGCGGGACGCTCAAACCAATAGCCATCGATACCCTCGATAAAGCCCTTGCCTGCGCTACCCTCCTGCTCGCAGTTCACCTTGCGGTGGTTCTCATCCTCGGGGTTGACCATCATCGTGTAATAGCGTTCGGAATCGGAACCACGCACCAGCGAAATACCGAAGCGATCCCAATTGTTGGAAGTGGTCACCGTGAAGGAAATGTGGTTGCTGGTTCCCAGACGGTTGAACAGCACATAGGCATCATCACCCGAGAGGGTGCCATTGACACCGTTCATTTGGGCACCATGGCTGGCCATCACCTGGACATTCTGCGCATTGCCAAACTTAGCGGCGATGGCAGACACCTCGCCAAGGGTCAATGTGCCGTCGGCATGCTGGATGATCTTGTGGCACACCAGCGCACCCGACCAGTTGGGCTCGCCACCGGCTCCCACATTGACATTCTTATCGTGGATGGTGTTACCAGTGCGGTAGGGGCACCATCCCCAGATGTAGCGGTTCTGTCCGTCGC
>CACZNP010000040.1 GCA_902782545.1 uncultured Bacteroidales bacterium | reverse complement strand
CGGGAACTCCACCACCCTCATTGTCGCGCACCACGGCAGTGATGTGGTTGAGCAGGTAGCGGCGGTCAGCCTGGTTTGGCACATCCTGCGATTCTATGACCCGAATGTCGATAACTCCTTTTTCACGCACACTGTCGGCCAGGTACTGTATGTATTCGGGCTGGTAATAATAGTAACCCCGGTTACGCAAATAGTTGGTAATCTCAACCCGCACGGCATTGAGTGAGTCGGTACAGTATCGGTTGCCGGTGCGCAAGTAGGTGTTGGCGCGGGCCAGGGAATCAATCAAACGGTCCACCTCCGAATGCCTATCCTGATAGTAGACGTTGCCTATCCGGTAGGGTTCTGCGACGTGGACATCGTAGGTGATACTGGCTTTCTTGGGATTTGACTTGCTGTAGTTGAGCGTATAGTCGGCACTGGAAGTGAAATAGCCATTGTTGCGCAACAGGGTGTTGATCATGTCGACGCGTGTGGATGGGTTCACACGACTAATGAGCACGGGGCGGGCCACCAAATGCTTGTACAGCCATCCCTTGAAGCCTTTGGCGTTTGGGTCCATGTGATTATAAACCCACAGCCCAATGGGAAACGGGGTGCGATAATAGGGTGAATACAGCGGATTGTTGGGCTTGACGTTAATGGCTTCAAAAATCTGATCCTTGACTGCCGATTCAAGTTTCACGCTATCACCCTGGTGGTAAGCAAGTTTTTTCACACCGGTGTACAGCACGTCGTTCTCGCCCAAACGGCTGGTCGTGGAGCAAGCAGCCAGACAAATGGCCGTTGCCACCAAGAGGATAATATGTAGTAGATGGTGTTTCATTCGTCGTTGGTTTCGTCGTCTTTAAGGATGATGGGAGGCAACTCGGTGGCGGTACTGTCGGCGGCCGCCCGGGCAGCGGCAATAGCCTCCTCGGCATCGATCTGGGCTTGGCGGGCGGCTTTTTCGAGTGCCTCAATGGAATCTTGTGTCGCTATTTGCGCAGCACTGCGACTGCGATGGAAAAAGTCGGCAAGCGAACCCACTTTGCGCTTCATCACAAATCCCACTCCGGTCTCGGTAATCTGGCCCTCTAACACACTCTCAAATCCTGTGTGACGGAACAACCGCAAATACTTGCTGCCGGCCTCATTCAGGTAGTACTCAAAGGAAATGTCACTGATCAAGTTCTGACCGAAATTCTCCTCGGCTGTCGCATCGGTACTGTACTCGCCGCCCACTACAATCTTGAAGCGGTCGTTGAACAGACTCTTGGCAAGACGATAAGAATAACTGGTCTGCAGGCCTGCGCGACGAGTGCCTTCGTATTGGTTGATGCCAAATGTCAGGTCAATACCTTTCAAACTCTTGGCGGCCCAGTTGTTGAGTTGCGACTGTAAGAAAGAGAACAATGCCGAACTGGCTGTGAGATTGCTGATGCGACCAGCCGAACTGGTTCCTGAATAGGTGTTGTAGAGCAACATGTTGATGGCTGCCTGAGAGCGTTGTTCGTTGCTCATCGACTGCAATTCGTTCTGAACGGTCATATCGTTCTCACTTGCCAGGTCAAATCCGAGATTGATGTTGCTCAGTGTCCCCCCCACATTGGCGGTGATAAGGAATTCAACCAAACGGGCCCCATCATCACTGGTCACACTGGTTTTCAACCGCTCGGTACCGGTGAGGTTGAGTTGCGGATTGAGCATGTCGCCAGTCCACGTGATAGTGCTGCCGCTATTGATGTCAAAGTTCTTCTGCGAGATGAGGGGGGGCGAGTAGCGCACATTGCCGCTCTCAATTGTGTAGGTTCCGTTAAGCGCGTCCTTGCCCGCAAAGTCCAGCGAGTACTTGAGTCGTCCGCTACCATCCACGGTCGCGCGGTCTTTGCCGTCTTCCGACAAATATGCGCTGATTTTCGCACCTTGCTGCACATCGATATTTGCAAGGATTGAAGTGGACAAACTCTTGCCCGAGGCCGTCTTGAGAATGGCGCCGGTATCGGTCGAGTCATTGAAATTAACAAAGGTGACCATGTCCTCATCGGTTGCGGTTGTCAGGGTGTTCACATTGTCTTGAAGCACGTAGGTGATGTTCGAGCCGCTCAACAAAGTCGCATCGGCGCGGATGTTCAGGACATTGTTGCGGCTGATAACCGAAGCGTCTAAATCGGCAAATGCCTTCCCGAAAATTTGACTGAAACGTCTCTGTTCAGACCCGATGAACTGAACATTGCGACCTTTCATCCTCAAATTGATGATAGGGTTGTCAAGACTCTGCAAATTCACTGTTCCGTTAAGGGCAATGCTGTTGTCGTTCAATCCTTTGATTTGATAATTGTCAAAGTCTATCACATTGTTCTTGATGGGGATGCGCGTTTCTGCCAGTTGCAGGCGGCTGCCATATCGAGGCAGGGTCACATAGGCCGAATCGCCCACTAAGTATCCGTTCAGCACAGGGTTGTCCATGCTGCCGGTCATGGTTAGTTCGCCATTGGCGTAACCTCTGAGTCTGATGAGATTTCCAGGGATGAATGCCGACACTTTACGCAACGGGAAACGATCCAAATTCACCGCGAGATTAAGTGGACTTGTCGAGGTGCTGTCATTGAGGGCACCGTATGCCACCGCCACATGGGAGCCGTCAACAAGCAGGTCGGCGTTGATGCGTGTACTCACAGTGGCTGGGTCGATAACGTAGTCGGTCGTCAACTTGAAGTCGCCCTCACGGTGACCGTCGTAGACGAAGTTCAGCAGTTCGGCCTCGCCGGTTCCTTCCATGTTCTTTCCGTCAAACACCAAATCAAAGTCGGCGTTCATCGTTCCGGACATCGACTTGAGCGAAGGCACGAGGTTGGTCCACTCCTCAATGCGAAGGTTGTTGATGTCAAGGAAGATGTTCTCCTTGTTTTCTGGTCCGTTAAGACGCTTACTTGTGAGCGCCAACTGACTCTCACCACTCTGCAGGACGAGATTGGCGTCAAGCATGCGGTTGGTATAGTTATAGTTCACAAAATTGCCATTGTTCACACTCCATTTGCGATAACCCACAATGGGTTGCGAGGGGAACAGGCGCATGTTCACAGCGGTATCGGTGAGGGTGGCATTGCAACCCAAACGGTATCCCATTTCACGATCTATGTTTTGCTGTGTGAGCAGGAAGTCAAGCACCGAACCTTTCACTCCACCCTTGACGGTAACCTGGGCCCACTCGTCCATTGTCCCGCGGCGGTTGCCCATATGTGCCTCAAACGCCAGTTTCTTGTCCCACTCACTGGCCTTGAGCGTGAGGGTGTCGATGGTGGTTTCCCCCACACTGATGGAGTGGGCCCACCCATCGATAAATATATTGCTGTCGTTGCGCATGTTGAGACGCACATCGCGAAAGTCCAACTCATAGCGTTCCTCCAAGAACCTTTGCACCAGTCCGTCGCGGCCCATACTGACATTCATGGCAAAGGGAGGCAAGGCCTGTTTGAGGGTGTCGATGTTCAGGGAGCGCCGGTTATACTGGTCCATGGCTATGTCGGCGGCCTGCCTGAAGTGCTTGCTGAGCATGTCCATGCCCATCGGAGCCTCGAATCGCAGGTGGTTGTCCTCATTGTCAAGGGTGGCAACGGTAAGGTTGTTGTTGGCTTTAAAAGTGGCTTGAGCCTCGTCGGCGACCAAACGGGCGCCGTCAAGATTCCAATCAAGGTTGTTGAGGTTCACATCCACATCGTACTCCCCTGCCTGGGTGTCGATGCTCCCGCTCGCCGCAAAATTGCCATTTCCTGCACAGGTACCTTTATACATCTTCAGCGCCTGCAAATCCAAATCGTTGATGCGGCCATGTGCATCAAATGTGTAACGGTTCCCGTTCACCCTTCCCGTCACATCCATGTTCACATCGCAGTTTTTGCTGTTCGACGACAATTTTCCGTCGAAGGCGCCACCATCAAGTTTCACCTTTGCCTTGAGATTGCGGTAGATGGCATTGTTATATCCCACGCTTGCCAGGTCTATGTTGGCATCGACTTTGGCATTGGGTTTAAGGATGTCCAGGCCATGTCCTTTGGCCTGCACGTGTCCGGTAAGGTCACCGACCTCCGACAAAGGCAAGACCGAGCGCACGGGAAAATGATCGAATTGAGCATCGACATCGTAGTCCATGCTCT
>CACZNP010000039.1 GCA_902782545.1 uncultured Bacteroidales bacterium | reverse complement strand
GGAGATAAACTCCGTGATTGATTAGTTCTACCATAAAACAAAGTTGTTTAAAGTGTTAATTAGTTAATGAATTTATAATGATTTCAGTTTGTTATCGAATGAATAAAAACGGTGAGTGCCAGCATGTCGGCACTGCCGCCTGGCGATAGGTTTGAGTCGATGAACGCTCGATTCATATCGGCCATGGCGTTGAGCGAGAAATCGTGCAACAGAAGAGAGGCCTTGCGTTTCACGTCGTGAGCCATGGCCTCACCACAACGGTGATAGACGTTTGTGTCGTCAAGGGTCGACATGATTACCAGCAGGGTCTTGTGTAATCCCTGCTCATCATTGGAGTGGACATTGTAGTAGGGTAACCACTCGCCAAACAAGCGAGGGTAGCCGTTCATGGCATGGTCGAGTGCACTGCCCACTTGGTATTGTTGGTGCACCTTTTCGCCATGTGTGTTTTCGGGGCGCGGAAAATGCTTAGCGACGTTGGCAATGGCCGTTTGCAGGCTGTTGGTGTCAATGCCTTGGCTGGTGGCATGGAGGTGCGCCGCAGCCACTATGGTCAGTCCCAAAGAGAACAATGCTCCACGGTGGGTGTTCACGCCATGTGTGGCCTGGAACATGGCACTCTCGGCCTCGAGCCCAATGCGCTGCATGCAGGTCACATCGGGCATTGTTTCATTGTGCCCCAAATGCGCCAGTTGCAACAGATAGGGGTGCAATGCGTTGATGCTGGCCATCATGACGGCGTGGTCCATGTCGGTGTGCGCTCCGTTGTCATGACGGTCGACAAGACCCGGTTTAGGAGTCAGATCGAGTTCGACTTTCATGGCTTGGGTGGCAAGGTAAGCCAGCAGGTGGGGAATAGTTGTGGAAGGAACCAGTTGGGCTGCATTCTTCAGCGACCCTTTCGCCAGGAATTGCCGCAAACGGCTGGCGCTTACGGGATTATCTCCGCCCAAGCGCGGTATTTCCACTACGGCAATACCTTGAACAGGCAACAACTCTTGCATGAGCATGTTGTACCGTGCCGTGAGTGGATCATCGGGTTCTGTGCCCACAAAACGAGTGGTGGCCCCCAGTGCTGTGGCTATGTGACGGGCAAACAGGTTAAGGTCAAGAGCCATTTGCACGTCGGCCGCTGTGGAGAGTTCTTTCAAAAAATAGGTGGGGAATGTGGCTTGGGAAATTGAATAGGCGCTGCCTGGACAAACCGTGACGTTGGGCAGGTCGCTCAATCCGGCACGAATCATCGACAACCGTTCTTCGCTGGAAAACAATGACCGGTTCTCCTCGACGGCTATCACATAAACGTGGTCGACTTGTCGCAGAGCCTGTTCAACCAAGTAGCGGTGCCCCAGGGTGAAGGGGTTGGCATTCATCACGATGACGCCGGTTTTCCCTTCATGCCTAAACTCACGCAAGTGTTGGCAATAGACTTCCAGTCCTCTGCCATTCTCCAGGAAAACAGCGGCGGGTGTCTCGGCGAGAAGCCTGAACCCCATTTCGGTGAAGATGTGACGGTTCTCGGGTTTGGTAAACACCTTGACCGATTGGTGGCCATGTGTGGCTGCTGTGCTGATGAGATGTGACACCAGGCGTGCGGCAAGCCCTTCGCTGCGCAGATTGTTGTCCACGGCAATACACTTGATGACATCGCCCAGCAATCCGCCTCCCGCCAGCAACTCGTCGCCATCGGCAGAGAAAACGCCAGCGTAGTAGTCCACATCGTCGAGCCTCAATTGGCTCTGGGCGAGGAACCGCTCCACCATCAGGCGGTTGGCCCCCACCGATAGCGGTAACTGACGAATCTCATAGTCACTGTACATAGTCTCGAATCATTTGGTCGATGTGGCACTGTAGTTCTTGGGGTGTGTGCGAATGGTTGCGCATGCAGTAGCGCGCCTCATGGTCGCAAAGCAGGCAGCGTCGTGGAGGCAATCCCAGGGTGTCGCGTCCCAGAGGATTGGCCTTGCGGTCAATCACATCAATGTCGAAAAGGCGTCCCAACGGGTGCGTATCTTCGATGTGGCAGGCAAGCCGTTTGGCATCGTGGAGTGGGAGAGAGGTCATGAGAAATGCTTCGTAGCCAGTGTTGAGGTCGCTTTCTTCCAGGCTGTGGATAGATTCGCCGAACTGCTCCCTCATGGCCTCGACAGCGGCTTTCGCCACTACAAGCGACTGGGCGTTGCGCTTGACGTTGCCCGGCATGATCACCGTCAGGCACACCAAGGTGAGTGTGGGGTGTTCATGCACAAGCATCATTTGCTTGTGCCACCTTTGCTCACGGCTTGCCAGCAACTCGTCAAGCGTAACGCCCTTCCGCTCGTTCATTGTCAATCCACAATGTTTTTAATCACATCGAGCACTGAGCCATCGCGGTTCATCACCACACCCACCACTTTGTCGCCAAAGGGCAGCGGGGCGGCATGTCCTATGATTTTCTCAGCACGCTCTTTGAGCGAATGAATGTCCACAATGTTCAAGCCAGCCGCTTTGAGGCGTTCGGCAATCTCAGGACGGAGCGGGTTGACAGCGATACCATATTCTGTCACCACCACATCGACGGTGGAACCCGGAGTGATCAGTGTGGTGACCTCATCCACCACACAGGGTATGCGTCCACGCAGCAAGGGGCAGACAATGATCGACAGCGCCGAGTCGGCCGCCGTGTCGGGATGGCCGCCAATGGCGCCGCGGATTATACCGTCACTTCCCACCAGCACGTTCACGTTGAAGTTCACGTCCACCTCGAGCGCCGAGAGGATGACCATATCCAGATAATGGGTTGCCGAGCCTTGCTCGTCGGCACTGGCATACTCGTTGGCCGAGACCTCTTTGTGCATGGAATCGTCCTTGAGCGACATGGCCGCCACTTTGTCGAACGATTGCACATCGATGAGTCGCTCAATGAGGCCTTCCTCATGCAGTTTCACCATGTGTGCGGTGATGCCTCCCAGTGCGAACGATGCTTTGATGCCTTGCTTGATCATTTCCTCGCGGATGAACTTGACGGCAGCCAGCGAAGCGCCGCCCGAACCGGTCTGGATGGAAAATCCGTCCTTGAAATATCCACTGTTGATGATTACCTTGGCTGCTTGTTGCGCCAACAGGATGTCGCGGGGATTCTTTGTGTCGCGGATGGCACCTGATGCAATCTTTGAGGAGTCACCCACACTGTCGACCTCGACCACGAAGTCCACGTCGCGCTCCGAGATGGAGTTGGGCGTGTTGGGGTAGTGCACCAGGTCATCGGTGACGATAATCACTTTGTCGGCATATTGAGCATCGGGCAGGGCATAGCCCAGCGAGCCGCAAATGCTCTTGGCGTTTTCCGAGCGAGAATAACCACAGGCATTGCCCAGCGGGTCGCACGACGAAGCCCCCAGGAAAGCCACATCGATGTGCAGATCTCCTTGGGCGATGGCACTTCCTCGTCCACCGTGAGAACGGAAAATCACAGGTTCTTCCATGAGTCCACGGGAAATCTCATTGGCCAGGTCGCCACGCAGTCCAGATGTGGAAATCTTGGTGATGACACCGTTCTTGATGTGCTCAATGAGGGGTTTGTGCACATCCTGCAGGCTTGATGCTGCCAGATGCAGGTTCTTGAATCCCATTTCGGCGAGTTTGTCCACGACGAGGTTCACCACCTTGTCACCCCCACGGAAGTGGTGGTGGAACGAAATGGTCATGCCGTCTTTGAGCCCGCTGCGGGTAATGGCTTGTTCCAGAGTCACCACTTTGGAGCATTCCTGCTGGTACTGCATGCGTGGTGTAGTGGCCTTGCGACCTGTTTGGTGATATGTTTCCTTGCCCATGCGAGCGGCCTGCGCCTCGATAAGGGCCATTCTTTCTTTTAAACTGCTCATAACACTTCCTCCTCTTTTAAAATACCTGATGCGATTGCCATGTGAATGGTGCGCTCGGCGCGGATGACCACAGGACGGTCCACCATCTTGCCGTTGACAGCAATAACTCCTGACCCTTTCTTCTCGGCCTCTTTGATGGCTGCAATGATGGTCAGAGCCTTGTCAATGTCTTTTTGTTTGGGAGTGAAGACTTCGTTCACCACTTCGATTTGTCGGGGGTTGATGATACTCTTTCCATCGAATCCCAGTTGTTTGATCAACTCCACCTCGCGACGGAATGTCTCCATGTCGTTCAGATTGGAATAGACAGTGTCGAGCGCGTCGATACCAGCAGCACGTGCCGCCACAACGATGGTTTGGCGCGCCATGAGCAATTCAGTGCCTTCGGGAGAGCGTTGTGTCTTGAGGTTTGCGCAGTAGTCTTCGGCTCCCAACGCAATTCCCATCATACGCTTTGAGGCGGTGGCGATGGCATAGGCGTTGACTACACCGAGAGTGCTCTCGATGGCAGCCATAATCAGGGTGCGTCCCACACAGCCCAATTCTTTCTCCACTTTTTCAATCTCGCGTTCCACTTCAATAACCTCTTCGGCGGTCTCGGTTTTTGGCATTCGGATGACGTGCACGCCAGCCTTGACCACAGCCTCGATGTCTTTCTTGCCGTAAGGAGTGTTGAGAGGATTGATGCGCACCACCATTTCGGTGTCACCGTAGTCGATGGTTTTGAGTGCATTGTGCACCAGCAGTCGCGCGGCATCTTTTTCGGCCATGGTCACCGAGTCCTCAAGGTCAAGCATAATGGAGTCGGGCCCATAGATGAAGGCGTCCTGCATCATGGCCGGGTTGTTTCCCGGCACAAACATCATGGTTCTTCTGAGTCGTTGTTTCATAATATTCGGTTTTTCAATATTCACAGTTCATTCGTGCCACACGTCTTTTCCAGTGGCTCGCACGGCGGCAGCGGTTACTCGGGCGCGTATGGTGCAGTCCAGGGCTCCCTTGTCGGTGGCGCGCACCAAAGCCTTGTCAATTCCCAGTCCGTCGAGCGTCTCTCGAATCACTTTTTTGATTTGTTCCCCAAACTGATAGGCCACAGAACTCTGCAGTTCTATCTCCACACCCTGTTTTTCGGTGGGTGAGATTTGGATGAGGATGTCGCCGGACTCCAGCGTTCCGGCAAACGCATCTTTCATTTCCATACTCATTTGAATACGTTTACGTTTTGAAGGTTAAACATAAAAATAACCACTCACAAAGAAGACGTTAACATCGTATGCCAAAGCACAAGCCTGTTGTCAGGCGTACCCTGTACATCAATGTCTTACGCTCCCGCGAGTAGCCATTGTGGTTAATTAGCGTTTTTATTGCAAAACGAGAACCTCGCTTGCGGCTACAAATATAGAGTTTTTATTCCAAATGACCAAATAAAAAGTGCTTGTAAATCTTGCAATTCATGTCATTTTTTCATTCGCATGAAAAACCATTGAAAAAAATATCCACAATTCATTGTCAGTTGGCAATATTTTTGTATCTTTGCCGCGCTTTTCGCAATCTCTG